>WFQA01000229.1 GCA_015487255.1 Paracoccaceae bacterium
CCAGCACCGGCCCGGTGTTTTTTGTGGAGGCTGGCAGGCTGATCATGCGCTACACCGCCCGCACCCGCTCGATAAGCTGGAAAAACGAGGCCACCCGAAAGGCCGCAGCCCTGCTGCAACATCTGCTGGAAAACGAGCGCGACTATCTGCACACTCTTACTTTGCAGCCCGGTCAGGGTATACTGAACAACAACACCTTGCATAACCGGACCGCCTTTGACCCGGATGCAAAAACCGGCACCAGCCAGCGCATGCTTTACCGCATCCGGTTTCATAACAGAATTGAGGAAGTACCCCATGGCAAAACTCAGTGATCTGATCATCAGCCACCCCGAGGTGGACAGCTTTGACGAGTTAGAACGCCTTGTCGCCCATGCCGGCGAATCGGGTGAGATGTTTATGGAGTTTGACGTAAAACCCGATTACCGCAACACCCCGAAAAAATGGGAATGGGTGCTGGAAGCGGCCTTCACAAGGGGGGTGCATTATGGGGATTGAGGACATGACCCTGATCGAGAATTTCGAGCTGCCCTATACCCGCAAGGCCAGCCTGCACGATCACGAATATGAAAGTGGCATGCACCTTTTGCGCCTGACCATTCGCGAGGGCCACCGCATTACCGCCGTTGATATCGGCCCCGAACAGGCCCAAGCCATAGGGCAGCAAATGCTGGTCTGGGCCGAAAAGCAGAGTAGCTAGCATGGACCACCTCCCGATTTTCCTCGATGTCAAAGGCAAGAAGGTGCTGGTTGACGGCGGCAACACCCCGGCGGCGCGGCGTGTCGAGCGCGCCCTTTCGGCCGGGGCACATGTGCATGTCTTCTGCCCTAAGATGTCGGACGAATTCCGCCAGCTTCGCGCCCACCCCCGCGTCACCCACCACCTGCGCGCCCCCGAGCCGGCGGATTTCGAGGATTGCGTGGTCGCCTATGGCGCCAGCGAGATCGAGGCTCGCGACAAGCGGCTCTACGAGATGGCGAAGGATGCCAGGGTGCTGGTCAATGTTGCTGACGTGACCAAATATTGTGATTTCATCACCCCCTCGGTGGTGGACCGCTCGCCCTTGGTGGTGGCGATCTCCTCAGGCGGCAACGCGCCGGTCATCGCCCGTATCCTGCGCGCCCGCATCGAGGTCATGCTGCCCGCCGCCTATGGCCGGTTGGCGGCGTTTGTCGGAGGATTTCGCGATCGGGTGATGCAAAAGCTCAAATCCACCGAGTCCCGCCGTCATTTCTGGGAAAACACCATCGAGGGCCAGGTCGGCGACCACTTTCTGGCCGGTGACGAGGAAAAGGCCGGCAAACACCTGCTGGAAGACCTTGATGCCGCTGCCACTGGCGCGGAATCGGCCCAAATCGGCGAGGTTTTTCTGGTGGGGGCAGGCCCCGGAGACCCGGACCTGCTGACATTTCGCGCCTTGCACATCATGCAACGCGCTGATGTGGTGTTGTTTGACCGTCTGGTTTCCGACGAGATCATGACCCTGGTGCGCCGCGATGCAAAACGGGTTTATGTCGGCAAAATGCCCCAGCAGCATACCATGGTGCAGGAGGATATCTCCGAGATGATGGTCGAACTGGCCAAACAGGGCAAACGGGTGTTGCGGCTCAAGGGGGGTGATCCGTTCATATTTGGCCGTGGCGGCGAAGAGTTGGAACTGCTGGCCAAGCATGATATCCCGTTTCAGGTGATCCCCGGCATTACGGCGGCCTCGGGCTGCGCCTCATATGCGGGCATCCCGCTCACCCACCGCGACCACGCGCAATCCTGCGTGCTGATCACCGCCCATGGCAAAGACGGGGTGCTTGATCTTGACTGGGAGCGTCTGGTGCGCCCGGACCAGACGGTGGTTGTCTATATGGGGCTGAGCAGCGTCGGGATATTATCCGGGCAGTTCATCAAGCACGGGCTGGATGCCAATACCCCGGCAGCAGTGGTCGATAACGGCACCCGTGCCAACCAGCGCGTGGTGAGCGGCAGGCTTGGCAATATAGCTGACCGGGTTGAGCAATCCGGCATCAAAGGCCCGGCGCTGATCATCATTGGCTCAGTCGTATCTATGCGGGATGATCTGAAATGGTTTGCTGATCATGATAAAACTACACACCAGATGTCACTACAAGCTCAAGATGGTTTATAAGGCATCTCCTACTTTCCAATTTTTAAAAATACTCCGGGGGTGAGCGAAGCGAGGGGGCAGCGCCCCCTTGCCAAGCGTAGCGAGGCCACGGCGCCGCAGCCCATTTTTTAAGCTTGCTTCAAAAATGCCACCGGTGCCGCTTGGTGAAACTTCTGGATATTTTACTGCAGCGCCGCCGCGCGCGCCTCCTCGACGACCTGAAGTCGTCGGCTGCGCCTTCCTTTGTTCAGGGCACCTCGTCGGCGCGTGTCGTGCAATAAGCACGACAGGTCTATAGCTTGATCTCCCGAATATAATCAGCCGCAGCTATCCCAGCCTGCCGCCCCGTGGCCAAACAGCCGTTGAGCAAATACCCGCCCGTTGGTGCTTCCCAATCCAGCATCTCGCCCGCGCAAAACACACCCGAGTGTGCCTTCAGCATCAGCCCTTCATTCAGCGCATTTTGCATCACGCCCCCCGCAGTCGAAATCGCCTCGTCCATCGGGCGTGGTGCCTTTAAGCGCACTGGAAGCCTTTTCAACATCCCCGCCAGATCAAACGGGTTATCAACCTTGCGGGCCGGTTCGTGCTCGTTAAACAGTGCCGCTTTGGCCCCGGTGATTCCCACGGTTTTGCGCAAAAAATTCCCCAGGCTCAGCTTCCCGCGCTCGCGCCGCAGCTTTGCTGCCAGCGCGGGCATTGGCAGGTCCGGCAGCAGGTCCACCAGCATCTCCACGCCATCTTCCCCCATGCCATCGCGCAGCGCGGATGACAGCGTATAGATCGCGCCGCCCTCCACGCCCTTTTTGGAAATCACAAACTCGCCATACACCGACTGCTTGCCAAAGCTAAGGCGCACCGGTTTCACCGGCACCCCAAAATGCGGGGCCATATGCCCGGACCATTCAACCAAAAATCCCATATTTGCAGACTTGAAAGGCGCAAGCTCCACCCCCAGCCCTGTCAGAATATCCGCCCAGCGCCCGTCAGAGCCAAGCCGCGCCCAGCTTGCGCCGCCCAGGGCCAGCACGGTGGCTTTTGGTGCCACGCTTTCTGGCCCGTCTGGGGTATCAAACAAAGCTTCCTTCGCGTTAAAACCCTGCCAGCGCCAGCCAGTCTGAAAGCGCACATTTTTACCCTGCAACCGCCCCAGCCATGCCCGCAACAATGGCGAGGCCTTCATTGCCTCGGGAAAAACCCGCCCGCTGGAGCCGGTAAACACCTTCTGCCCCAAGCCCTCGGCCCAATCCTGCACATCGCTGGGGTTAAAGGCTTCCAGCATCGGCTCCAGCCATTGCCGCGCATCACCGTAAGCACTCATAAACAGCTCATATTCTTGGTTTTTAGTCAGGTTCAGCCCGGATTTGCCGGCCATCAGCAGCTTGCGCCCCATGGTTGGCTTGGCATCTGCCACCAACACCGAATGCCCGGCATCCGCCAGCATCTCCGCCGCCATCAGCCCCGCCGGGCCGCCACCTATCACCAATGCGTCAGTCACAAGCGCACCGCGGTCCGCTGCTCGCCCAACCCGTCAATCCCGAGGGTCATCACATCGCCATCCTTTAAGAACCGCTGCGGATTTTGCCCCATTCCCACACCGCCCGGTGTGCCGGTGGTGATGATATCCCCCACCTGCAAGCGCATGTATTTTGACATATCCGCCACGATCTCCGCCACGCTGAAAATCATATCCGAGGTGTGGCTTTGCTGCATGGTCTCCCCGTTCACCTTCAGCCAAATCTTCAAGCCCTGCGGGTCTCGCACCTCGTCAGCACTGACAAAATACGGCCCGATCGGCCCAAAGCCGGGCAGGGATTTGCCGCGTATCCACTGCCCGCCAC
>WFQA01000230.1 GCA_015487255.1 Paracoccaceae bacterium
AGTCTGAACTAGGCAGCACACCCATAAATTCCTGTTCAAACGCATAGGGTTGTGATTCATTTACCGCGCAACAACATTCGGGAGCAGGACATGGCGCGGTCAGACATGAGTGATCTGGAGTGGGAATTTATCAAGGCGGTGCTGCCGAACAAGTCCCGGGGGGTGAAACGGGTTGATGACCGGCGGGTGATCAACGGGATTTTCTACGTTTTGCGCACGGGCATCCCCTGGGCAGATTTGCCCAGTGAGTATGGCCCGCCGACGACGATCTACAACCGTTTCAACCGCTGGAGCTATGCCGGTCACTGGGACCGGATCATGGAGGCCGTGGCCGACGCTCACAACGTCGATACGGTGATGGTTGATGGGACGAGCGTGCGCGTTCACCATTCCGCCGCGACGCTCAAAAAAACGACCCGCGTCGTTGCATGGGGCGCTCGCGGGGCGGATTAACGACAAAATTACATGCGCTTACCAATCAGGACGGCCTGCCGATCCGGTTCGAGCTGACCCCGGGCCAAGCCCACGACGCGCCGGTGTGCAAGCGCCTTCTGGACGCGCTGCAACCCGGTCAATACGTGCTGGCGGACAAGGCTTATGACGCCGATTGGATCAGGGAAATGATCTGGGAACAGGGTGCCATCGACGTGATCCCGTCAAAATCAAACCGCAAGCCACCCAAGGATTTCGACGCCGAACTCTACAAGGAGCGCAACAAAATCGAGCGGTTCTTCGGCCGCCTGAAGGCATCCTTCCGGCGCATTGCAACCCGCTACGAGAAAACGTCACGCAACTTCTTGGCGATGATCAAACTGGCTTCTGTCAGGCTGTGGATCGAGTTTTATGAGTCGGCTGCCTAGTCACCTCTGCCAGTTGAATTTTACCAAAGAGATCTCATTAAGGCGCGCTGCGAGCATCGTGATTCGATCCAATCCCACGCCGAAACCAGTATACGAGGACGGAAGGCTATCAAGGTCGCTCAGTAGAAACTCGTTAACAGCGTTGGGGCTTATTCCGAGTTTTTCCTTCATTTGCACGTTAGCTAGGTACCGGCCTCGCCAATCGCTAACATTGGATTGTTGATTTGCAATGGCACCAAGCTCAATACCTTTCCAAAAAAGCTCGAAACGATCGACGAAGTCGGAGAATTTTGGGTGACGCGCCGCAGGCCCACCGCCACTTGCCTTCATTGAAACGCGGACATGTCCCGGCACGGGGGTGGTTTTGGTCGCAATCTTATGAGTCGGTGACCTAGGCCACGGTTATAACCTCCAGCACAGCGGCTTGCCCCGCCTTGCCTATGCCTGCGGCATCCATCAAGCAAAAAGCCGTGGAAAAGCCGTCGGCAATCGCGGCGGTGGTCGCCGTTACGCTAACCTGTGCCCATTCCCCGCCGGGCAGGCCGGTGCGGGGGTCAATGATATGTCCGGCAGATCCGGCAGTATCAAAGGTGGTGCCAAGCGGGGCCGAAGTGGCAATGGCTGCGTTGCTGAGCCGTGTGGTTTCTGCATCGGTATTGGCGATGCCCACCGGCCATGCACGGCCATCGGGCGCGGTGCCAACCGCCATGATCTCGCCGGTATTGATCAGCACATTTTCCACCCCCTGCGCCCGAAAAAGCGTGGCTATTTTATCGGCAATAAAACCCTGGGCAATGCCGTTGAGCGTGAGCGCCATTCCGGGGCGGGCAAAGCTGATTTCTGCCGGTGAAAACCGCAAATGCCGCCAGCCGGTGCTGGTATTGGCGATTTGGCGCGCATTCGGGGTTGTGCCGGCTGCAAAGCTTTCGGCATAAAGCGCCCAAAGCGGCTGGATGGTGGGGTCAAACGCGCCGCCGGTGCGGGCGTTAATCATTGAGCTGATCGAGAGCAGCTCCAGCATTTCAGGGGCCGGGTCCATCAATATACCCACCGCATTCAGGCGGGTAAGCTGGCTATCCCGATGCAGGCTGAACAGGGATTCTAGGCGGCTGATTTCCGCCACGGCGCTGGCGATCAGGGCGTCGGCATCGGGGTGATCAAGGATAATCTGCGCTTGCGCTCCCAGCGCAATGCCGCGCCAGTTCGCGGTCGCACTGGAAAGGCCGGGCAGCACGGCTGCGCCGGCTAGGATGGTCAAAAAGCGGCGGCGGGTTGTCATCTTAGTTCTCCGGTTCTGTCGAGTTGGATTCTACCGGCGCAAGCACGGCCTCGGCGGGTATATCTTCAAGCTTCAGAACCGTGCCGCCACGGCTGGCGGCAAATTCTTCGGCTTTGGCGCGCTCACCAAAGGGTACCAGCTCTGGTGCGCCCATGCCGCCGATGGCATCGGAGCCAACCACGTAAAAGGCGTCTTTTGCGTTGATCCAGTTTTCGGCACCAGGCTCGGCATAGCTGGGCGCCTCACCCATGTCGCTCACATAGGTCACCAAAATCTCGCCCTCCTGCTCTGGAGATTTGAGGTAGGCAAGGCTGTCACGCACCTGGGCAAACCAAAACGGCTCTGGGGTGTCGGCCAGAAATACCTGCCCTTTTGGCCCTTCATGCATCACAATCATCATCTGGCAATAATAGCCGATGGCCTCATGGGTCATCTGGGCCGGGGGGGGCAGGTTTGCGGTGGTATCTTCGTCACAGGCAGACAAAAGAGCCGCCATAAGTATAAGTGCAAGTAGTTTCATGCTTCAGTCTTTCGTAAAGCGCGCCAGGCAAAAAACAGTGCCAAAACCGGCCACAACAAAAGCGAGGCCGCAGCCCCGGATGCCGCGCCCGCAGCTCCCAGCCCGCCGGCAAGGCTGGAAGCCGGCACATCCGGCATGTTGACCAGGCGGAACGCATCAGCCGGATTGGCAACCAGCAGCCACGGAAACACCGATTTTGTAAAAAACCCGCCATCATCGGCAACCAGCGCACCCAGCAGGCCAAGATCATAAAGCACCACGCAAATGAGCCAGATGACAATCACCACCCCCGAAGCAACCGCAGGTGCCCGGCTCAGGGCCGACACCGTATAACCAATGCCCAAAAACGCCGCCCCCAGCGCCAGCGAGGTGGCATAAAGCTTGAGCAGCGGCAGGTAATCCAGATCGGCGCTGCCATATTTCCAGATCGTCAATCCAGCGGTCAGCGCCAGGCCTACAGCCACTGCAAAGCCCAGCACCACAAGATGCGCGGTGAACTTTCCCAGCAGTATCTCGCCCCGCGAAAGTGGATAGGTGAGATTAAGGGCGAGGGTGCCGCGTTCGGCCTCGCCCGCGATGGCGTCAAATGACAGCAACAGTCCGATCAGCGGGATCAGATAGACCGAAAGCGTGGTGATCGAGGTTATGGCGATCAAAAGCGGGTCCACCCCCAGCGTGCCGGTGGGGGCACCGCCCGCCAGGGTCAGCACCGAGGAAAACAGCGCCATCAGGACAAGCGAGGTCGCCACCCACATATTGCGCCGCGCAATCAGCAGTTCCAGCCGGGCAATGGTAAAGACAGACATTACTTTTCCTCCTGATCTGGCACGCTGTAGTGGCGATAAAGCGCCTCCAAGCTGGCAGGGGTTACGTCTATATCCTTGACCAGTTCGCCAAGGCCGGTGATCCGCCCGAGCAGGGAAACCTTTTCTTCCTGCTGAACCTCGAGCGAAACCGTGCAGCCGTTTATGCGCTGGCCACCGAGGTTTTTGGCCAACCGGGCGGCGGTATCCGCCGTGGCCCTTACGTCGATCTTGATCGGCAGACGGGCGGTCGTGCGCAGGGCGCTCAGGCTGTCATTGGCCAACAGCCTGCCTTTTGACATGATCGCGATGCGGTCGGTGCGGGTTTCAAGCTCGGTCAATGCGTGGGAGGAAAGCAGCACTGCCGTGCCGTTTTTGGCGAGGTCGTCAACAATATCGTAAAACTCGTGCCGCGAGATCGGGTCCAGCCCCGAAGTTGGCTCATCCAGCAGCGCAAGGCGGGGCGGGCCGAGCAGGGCCTGGGCGAGGCCAATGCGTTGCCGCATGCCTTTTGAATAGGTGCGGATCTTGCGGTGCATGGCGGCAGTCAGGCCGACACGCTCCAGCAGATCATCGGCCACGCCGGTTTTGATCGATTTCAACCGGGCAAAATGGTGCAGTTGTTCACGCCCGGTGAGCGCCCCGTGAAAGGCCACGCTTTCGGGCAAAAACCCGATGGCGGCGCGCGCCTTGCGCGAGCCGGGGGGGGCACCCAGCACACGGATGCGGCCAGATGTAACCGGTGTCAGCCCCAGCGCCATGCGCATGAGCGTGGTTTTGCCCGCCCCGTTATGGCCCAGCAGAGCCACCCGTTCACCCTCGGCAAGGTCCAGGCTCACATCACATACTGTTTGCAAATCGCCAAAAGATTTGGAGGCATTTTTTATGTCCAGAATGGTCATCCCGCCCCCTCCCATATCGGAATTTCGGGAAATCGGGGCTGCATCAGGGGCGCGCTGTCCAGCACCCCGCCGGGCAGCAGCGCCGGAAAGGCGGATTGTGACCAACGGATCAACTGCACCGCCGGCGAGCCAAGCAGCGATTTTGCGGCGGGCTGGCGCCACAGCACCTGATCCATGATATCATTGGGGCGATAAGGCGTATCGGCGATGCCGTCACCATTCAGATCATACCCCGCCTGATCGGACCAGTAATTGCCGACCCCATCCATGCTCCATTCAACCCATTTGGAACCAACATATTTGACCTGCGTGCGGTTGCCGATAAAGGCATTGCCGGTGAAACTGTTGCGCTCGGAACCGGCGGTAAAGTGGATGCCGATCTGGCAGCTTTCAAAGCTGTTGCCGCTAAATACATTGCGGTGGGCATTATAGATAAACACACATTTCTCGCCGCCCTGGCGGATGGTGTTGTTGAGCACCTCGCCTTTGTTGGTATAATTCATCATAATGCCGTAATCGCGGTCATTGAGCGAAAGGTTGCCCTCGATCCGCACCCGGTCGGAATTCATGATCGCATAACCAAGGTGGTTGCCGATCGAGATATTGCCCGACACCACCGAATTATTTGCATACATATAGTGCACCGCAAAACGCAGATCGCGAAAGCGGTTGCCGATAAATTCGTTATCGCGCGAGGTGTTCACAAACAGCCCGTCGCGGCCATAGCGCACATCATTGCCCACCACCCGCGTGCCCGGCGCATTCCAGATATATATCCCGTTGCCTCGGTCATTCATGCGCTGGTCCTGACGGCCTTCGATATAGTTGCCGGCAATCAGCGCATCATTGGCCCCATGCACATCTATGCCCACAAGGTTAAGCAGCACGCGGTTGCCTTCAACCACAGCACCATGGGCGGTTTTGCTCAGGGTGATGCCCGCATCCAGACCTTCGCCGCCAGAGCCGGAACCAATTACGGTCAGGTCGCGCAGGGTGACATTTTCGGCGGTGACCGTAATCACCGAGCCGGTGCCCTGGCCGTCAATGGTGGCACCGTTGCCAAAAATGGTCAGCGGCACTGAAATTTCGATCGCGCCTTCATAAAACCCATTTTTGCTGAGGCGGAGAACATCCCCCGCCTCAGCATTTTCAATCGCCATAACCAGCGCGCCCGCCTCTGGTGGCACGGTCACCTCTTGTGCGCCGGCAAGGGCCGGAAACACAGTGATAATAAAAGCAAGCACGCGGATCATGGCTGGTCTCTATGCCGGCTCTACCAGCATCCGGCCGCGCATCTCCATATGGAGCGCGTGGCAGAACCACTGGCAATAGAACCAGTGCACACCGGGGCGGTCAGCGGTAAAGGTAACCGAAGCGGTGGCCTGGGGTGCCACCTCCATGCAAACCCCGTGATCCCCAAGGGTGAAGCCGTGGGTCAGGTCATCCACATCGTCAATGTTGGAAATGTAGACGGTGACCTCCTCGCCCTGTTTCACGGTAAATTCCTCCATCGAGAACATTGGCGCGGCAGACCACATATAAACCCGCACCTTGTTTCCCTCGCGGATCACCTTGCTGTCATCGCCAAGCACCACGCCATCGGCCTTGGCCTGCGCGGTTGCGTCGGACCAGAACGGATCATCGGCCGGCCACACATTCAGCGGGCTGACGATATCGCGGCGCACAATGATGCCGTCATGGGGCTCGGCAAAGGTTGGGCCATCATGCACGACTTCAAGATTGCCATTGCTGATGTCAAGCAGCTGATCGTTCTCCGGCTTCAGTGGCCCGACGTTCAGGAACCGGTCCTTGGAGAACTTGTTCAGCGAGACCAGCCATTTGCCATCGGCCTCTTTGGTTTCGCCCATCGAGGTGCTGTTATGGCCCGGCTGATACATCACGTCGGTTTTCTGGATGATCGGGTCCACGTCCTCGCCGTTATAAAGGCGAATGGCTTTGTCGATATCCCAATGCACCATCTGGCTGTCAAGGAACAGGGTGGTATAGGCCTCGCCCTTGCCGTTAAACGCGGTATGCAGCGGCCCAAGGCCCAACTGGGGCTCCCCGACCACAGCCGAACGCGGATCGGCCCCGTCAAACACCGCCTGGAGCTTATCCCATTCAATGATCGATACGGTTGGGGAAAGCTTGCCGTTGATCATCACATATTTGCCATCCGGCGCGGTGTTGACCCCGTGCGGCGAGTTGGGGATCGGGATGTAGATCGTCAGATCAGAGCCTTTGCGGCCATCCAGAACCTTGACACCGTTATGCACCTCGTAGTTACCGGCCGCCACCGCGGCCTCGATGCGCTCGATATGGAACACAACCACATGGTCCATCTCTTTTTCCATCATCCCGGCAAGGTTGGTCGCCCCTTCGGAGTTATAGGAAGAAGACATCGCGTATCTACCCTGATAATCGGCATCCGTGTTGTCAAGATTGCCGGACACCATGACCTGCCAGGCGATTTCCATAGTGTCGCCGTCAATGGCGGTAAAAATGGAAACATAGTTTTCCACATCATCCATGTTGGTGCCATCATTCACCAGTGGCACCCGGTGCTCGCCATTGGCAAAAACATAACCGGTGCGCGGGAATTTTTGCGGGCGCAGCCCGTGGATGGCCGAGGCATTGGGAATCTGGATGATTTTATCCGGTTTCATTACATCGCAACGAATGCGCGCCACGCGGGTGTTGGCTTTGTCGTTCATAAACAGGTAGCGGCCATCATAGGTGCCATCGGTGAACGACATGTGCGGGTGGTGCAAATCGCCGTTTTCATAATCGCGTTTGCCGCGCTTGGCCAAAAACTCCTTGGTTACCGGCAACAGCCCGTCGGTCAGAATTTTGAGCGATTCATTGGTGTCGCCCCAGCCGGTGGCGGAATCACGGTTAAACACCGGAATCCGCATCAGTTCACGCATCGAGGGCACACCCAAGATCCGCACTTCGCCAGCCTGTCCCGAGGACCAGAAGCCGTAATATTCATCCAGTTCGCCGGGGGCGACACTGCCTTTATCAGCCGCCGCCATTGCCGGCGAGGCCGACATGGTGGCAGCCGCAGCCGCCAGTGCCCCAACAGCCCCGACAGCAGCAGGGCCTGTCAGCACATCGCGGCGTGTCAGCCCCTCTTTTATTATGGTTTTGGTTGGTTTATCGTTAGCCATTAGCCTTCTCCTTGGTTTGAACATTGGGGTGATTGGTTAATCGGCCCAGAGCGCTGTCCGAAGCGCTCTGGGCCATCTTGGCCCGTCGTTTGTCTTTTTTGATAACAACGGGGCATTTCGCATGATCCTGATACAGAACCTGACAATGCAGGCAGGACAGGCATTCATTGGGGTTGATCTCTCCTGTCGGATGGATCGCCTGCACAAAACACTCGTTTGCACAGGTCTGGCATGGCGATCCGCATTCTTTGTAACGTTTGAGCCAATCAAACATCCGCAGCCGCCCGGGGATGGCCAGCGCCGCGCCCAGCGGGCACAGATAGCGGCAATAAAACCGCTCGACAAACAGGCCAATGCCCAAGAGCACAGTGGCATAGAGCACAAACGGCCATTCACGGGCGAATTTAAGGATGATTGTGGTTTTGAATGGTTCAACCTCGGCATATTGCTCGGCCAATGTCATTGACACCAGCGACAGCCCAAACAGCCCCAGGAAAATCATGTATTTAATCGGCCAGAGGCGCTCGTGCAGGCCCCAGGGCAAGGTCCATTGCGGCACCTTGAAAAACCGTGCGATCTGGTTGGTGATTTCCTGCAAGGCCCCGAACGGACACAGCCAGCCGCAAAATCCGCCACGGCCCCAGAACAAGATGGTTACCGCCACCGAGACCCACAGGATAAATACCAGCGGGTCGAGCAAAAATGCATCCCAGCTGAAGCCTTCGCGCAGGGAAGCCCCCAGCGCCATCAGGTTAACCACCGAAAGCTGTGCATTTTGTGAAAAGCCTAAAAACCCCAAGGTCATCACCAGAAATCCCATGCGGAACCAGTAAAAAGCCCGTGCATGGCGGGTGACCTGAAACTGGAAAAAGAACACACCGGTCAACACGGTTAACATCCCGACCAGCAAGCCAATCTCGATCTTTTTGCCCTGCCAGATGCGTTTCCACAACAGCGTGCGGGCATCTTGGTCGGATTGGATTTCCTCGTCCAGCGGCGCTTGGGGTTTGGCCAGCGCAGTCAAATATCGCGGCGGTAGAGTATAGCCCAAATCATATGTCAGATAGGTTTTTTCTATCGGGCCAACCGGGCGTTGCACCAATAGCTGGATACGGAATGGCCGGGTCGGATCAAACCCTGAATCTGCCGGAATTTTGAACATGTCCATTTCGGTGAAATTTGGCGCGCCTTCAGCGGCCACCACCCGTAAGCGGTTATGGCCACGATCCCGAAAACGCACCGAAATATCGCCCTGCACCAGTTGGATACGGTCAAATATCCCACCGCGCACATAACCCGATCCTTTGAACGAATAAATCCCGCGCCCCATCAGCAAAATGGCACTGTCACCTTCATCCATCCATTCTGTCAGGTTATTGTATTCATTTTCGCCCAACAGGCTCAGACCAATCCCCGGTGCGGAAATCAGGGCAAGGTTGAGGTCGATATAGGTGTCCTGCGGCGCACCGTCTTCGGCGCGTTTCAGCACGCGCGGGTCGCCGGTGGCAGCAAAGGCGGCGTTGATCTGGCCAATATCCAGTGTCAGGCGGCGCACCGCACCGTTGCCCACCAGCGTATTCCAGTCATAAACCGCAGTTTCCTCCATGTTGAGCACATGGGTTGGCCCCGCCTCGGCGGCGCTGTTATCCAGCCCGCCAAGGCCCAGCGCACGGGCAACCTTGATACTGGACCGCACCACGGAATCATCGATGATCATAATGGTCACGGTCGCGCCCGAAATAATCTCCACATCATGCCCAACCCCTTCGGCGGCGGCCTCGGCCACAATATCAAGGCCGATATAGCTTTGGGTCATTTCCCTGATTTTACTTT
Organism: Paracoccaceae bacterium; assembly: GCA_015487255.1. Lineage (GTDB taxonomy): Bacteria > Pseudomonadota > Alphaproteobacteria > Rhodobacterales > Rhodobacteraceae > UBA3077. Next base: position 9,368 of record WFQA01000230.1, read on the forward strand.
CGGAAATACCGATCAACACGATCGGTTCGTGATGTTCTACCAGTTCAGCCCGCAGCAACCGACCGTCGGGGTCTATCGCCACCATCATATGAATCGGCTTGCCCGAATAGCCCATTGTGCCAACAAAATCGGAAGTAATATAGGCATAGCCCAACAATTCCGAGCCATTCAGCACCGGCACAACCGGAATATCATCGCGCATCTCGCCATATGCGGTGGCGCCGTCAACCAGATCACTGGCAGGAAGCTGTGCGATAAACCGCGTCAGTTGCGGTGCGCCTTCTGCATGGGCAGGTGCCGCCGCCAGAAACAATGTCAGAATAAGGGAAAACATCGCACCAAGGTGCGTAATCAAACCCATGTGAACCTCCGCAAAATTGCGGCAGGCCTCGCGCATACTTTCACTCCCAAAGAGGCAGAATGGCTTATGGTTTTATCTTCACTTGAAAATAACAGACTAGAACTTCTCGCCCGATATTGCACAGCCACGGCTGTTTCCGGTCGCTCAACCGGCATTGTCATTGTAGTCGGAAACTCCAACTGCCGCTGCATGAACAACGGGCAGCAAGAGGGGGCAGTTTGGGGAGGCAGGCGCATCAAGATCGACTCACTTGGCTTGTAACACGCGTTACCTTAGTCCTAGGGGGTTCACAAAAATTTGATTTCAGTCAAGTTAAGCAAAAAAAGAGCAGGATACTTTGTGTAAGCCAGCATCGGGCATAACCGTCGACCGGGTGATCGGTGATGATGCGCTCGACTGCCACCCTTTGACATTCAGGACACCCCCGCCACAGGTCAAAGCCAAAGAGGGGACGTTCTGCCTATCCACGGCTTATTTCGGGAGAATTTCGGGCTTTGACGCGTCATTGCTTCCAGACCCGCTCAAACCCGCACTAATGCCGAATTAAGAGAATGAAAACTCTCGGGTAATTGCGGGTTTTCGCTTTGCTTTGGCCCGTTTTTCGAGAAGAAGTCGTTGGCATGTCATGTCCTCCGCCACTATCCCCCGAGAACCCGTTCTCCGTCCTGCCCGTTGCGACGCATCTTTAAGACCGCTTCGCGCTGATAAGGCGAAAGCTTTGGGGGTCTGCCAAGCCGCCTGCCTGCACGTCTGGCACGTTCGCGGCCTTCGGCTGTCCGTTCCGCAATCAAGGATCGCTCGAACTCTGCAAGTCCGCCCAGAACCGTGAGAATGAGTTTGCCGGTTGGCGTGGTCGTGTCTGCCCAGGCATCCGTGAGCGCCTTCAATTTCGCGCCCCTGGTTTCGATCGTGTGGACGATATCCAGAAGATCGCGCGTTGACCGTGCAAGCCGATCAAGCCGCGTCACGATCAGCACATCGCCATCGGTGAGGGCATCGAGGGCTTTCTTCAACTCGGGACGGTCTGACCTGGCTCCGCTCACCGTTTCCTTGAACACCCGATCGCACTCTGCCGCGCCAAGCTGTTCGAGCTGAGCGTCGAGGGTCTGGCCAGAAGTAGAAACGCGCGCGTAACCGATCTTCATTGGTCTATCGCCCTCAAGATTGCCAGCCAGTCCTGCCGCCCGCCAAGGATGCGCAGGATTTCCAGGTGATCCGTCTCGATCCGATAAACGACCAGATGCTCGCCGCTTGGATGAATGCGCACCGGTGGCGTGAACTCAAACCGTTCGCGCGCCATTTCCGGCATTGCCAGCAACCGCTTGAAGGTCTCTTCCAGGGCGTCGGTATAGCGCTCTGCCTGTTCAGGCGACCATGTATGCGCGGTATAGAGCCAGATTTCCTCAAGATCGCCCTGCGCGGCCGGGGTAAGCAGATACTTGGTCAGCCTATCGCGCGTCATAGGCTTTTCGCATCCGTGTCTTGAATGCCTTGAAGTCAAATTCCTGCGCTTCACCGCTCGACATCCCTTCGTCAATCGCCGTTTGCAGCGTGGCAATAGCTTCTTGCCGCTCCTGGTCACGGCGGATCAGGTGGCGGACATAATCGCTCGTATTGCTGAAACGTCCATCCTTCATGCGCAGCTCGATCCAGGACTTCATCGGATCTGGAAGCGAAACATTCATCGTTGCCATTAGGTCATCCTCCTTCATTGATTGAGAATAACACAGGCTGGCAAAGACTGTCAAAAAGCATGGCAATGTTTGCCATAAGTCACCGCTTTTTTGCACGGGACTTATGCACGCGACAAGCGCTTGATTACATTGGATCGAGCTGGCCGTGCAAAAGTCTTGAATTATGCACGTCGAGGCATTTGCAGATGAAAATAGAGCTGTTACCGAGTGGGTGCAAAGTCCATGCTCAAGAATCCTCGTGCGTGTGGTCTTCAAGAAGGCGTACCGCCTCCCGCTCTTCCTGGTATTCCTGGATAATTTGTCGAACTTGGGAAATCTCTGCCTGTACTTCGTCTATTTCTTCCCCATCTTCGTCGTTGCCACGCGGGCGATCCGGCCGCTGCCAAGGTTGCTCCTGATTTCCCACAATCCTTTGTGACCTTTCATTGATCGACAAAGCGGCATGCCAACAGGCCAGCCAAACTCGGCCGTTCTGATATCATCACCGATGATCTTGCGGTCTTCAGGTGATAGGGACAAAAGCCAATCCCGGACGGGAACTTTGCCGCTATCGGACTGAAAGAACCGCGCCGGAAGTTGCTTCAAACCATTCACTCCAATAATGTACCACAGAAGGTACAGGTTTGCAAGTGGTTTCGGTTGCTGCGTGACGTCAGCCGTCAAGCACCTTCTTCACTGTAAATATCCCCTGTATTTGCCTTACACCCCAAAGGGGTCGAAGCGCCGTCCATGTAAGCATGATTGCATGCAATGCGCGTTACATAGAGCCTCGGCGTAATGATGAGTGTTAAGCTGGTGGCTTGTTTTCCCTGCTTTTCGGAGCCGCTTTCGCTTGAACGTCCTTCACCTGTTTATGGTTCTGGTGTCAAAAGAAGAAGCGAAGCGGCTTTTGATATCCCGTACAATAACAACCTGGTGTTTTTACGGCTTGCCGACGGGCGCTATGATTTCTTTTACAAGAACATGCGCACCAAAAAATTTACGAAAAACCCCTACTTTCCCTATCTCAGGGATAAAGATATCAGCAAAAAAAGCAGGAGTGATGAGTTTTCGCTGTGGAGTTATTTCCAATATGACGGATGGAAAGAACAGGATGATCACGATGCCAATAACATGTGCCAAGGCATCGTTTCAGAACCCTCGAACCGTGCAGATTATACGGGTGAGGAGTTTCTGAAGGAGTATCCGACCAAGAAGGGACGCTTCCGGCCAGCGATTCACCATGCTTCCCCCAGGGGCGGGTATCACTACCAAAAATATGGCAATGGTGGCCTGTGTTTCACAGATTTGATCACGGTTGGCCAGTTTGCAAAATTTCTCAGGAATAATGAGGGTTATGCCCGTCACAGGGCGTCTCTGAAAGACGTAGGTTGTTTTGCGGGGCCGGAATTCGAGCCTGCCGGTTTTCCGGCTGCGGTCACGTGGTATGATGCGCTGGCATATGCCTCTTGGCGCAGGGGCGTCGAGAAGTTGCCATTAAAGCTGCTTGATCCTGACCAGTTTGTAACTCTGGCTGATGGTTTGAAAAGCCTTGCCCCAGACTGCGACGAAGTTATCACGTCGCGCCACTCAATATTCACCGATCGCCACTTCACATTTTATAGCCCCGAAAATGATGCTTACGAGATGGAGACAGGAAAGCATCCGGACTGTATGAGCGAAAGCACGCTAACATACCAGCTGCTTGAAGAGTTGCAGGATGCTGGACGTATTGATTCAATGGTGCTTTTCACCGGTGCGCCAAAAAAACGGACCGCAAGCGATTGGAAAATCTCGCGGCGGGTGGAACACCAAAGTCCATCTGATCGCCGCAAATGACCGGTTTGCCCTGACATTCAGCCTGTCTGGCGGCAACGCCCATGATGCGCCCGAAGGCCGCGCTCTGCTAAAAAG
>WFQA01000231.1 GCA_015487255.1 Paracoccaceae bacterium
ATATCGCATCATTCCGGCTGATCACCCCGGCTTTGGCGAGGTCAACATTGATGCGCAAAGCCGCCACGCTGCCGCGCTTGGCGGGTTGAGTATCAAGCAGCCAGAGCTGGCCGTTATCAAGGGTGAATTCCACCTGAAACGCATCTCCAAATCCCTTGGAAAGCACCTGACCATGGGCGCGGAGCTGGTCCTGAATGGTTTTTGGCAGCGCCTCCAGCCCCTGCGCCTTGCGCCCGCCGATCAGGGCATCCTGCCCTTGGGACTGCGGCAAATACCGCCCCCAGAGCCTTGGCGCGCCGGTTTTATCATCCACCATCTGCGCCACGCCAGAGCCGGTAATGCCCCGCCCGATGCCCAACGCCATGCGCTGGATGATCAACCCCATGCCGCTCTCGACCGGTGCGCCCTTGGCCTGTCGCAATATCCTGGCGGAGGGGCGGTTCCAGGCCCGGGCCATGTGCAGAATACAGGCCTTGAGCTGCGCCTCGGGGCTTTGCGGAAAGTCTTCCTCCATCTCGGCCAGATAGCTGGCCTTGCAGCGCTTGACCCGCTCGGGGCCGTCGGGCATGTCGATGTCAAACGCCTCTGCCTCCAGACCGTCCACGCTGAAAGCATAATTCTGGATGAAGCGGCGGTAGAGGCGGTGGGCCTCTTGCGCGCCCACATCGGGCAGGGTGGTATCACTGATACCGATATTGAGGATCGCGGTTGGCCCGCCCCAATCGGGGTTGAGCGGCGAGGCGCGCAAGCTCAGCAGGCCTTTGAGCAGGGTTTTGGGAATGGCGGGCACCTGGCCGGTTGCGGCGATCTCGGCCACGGCTTTGGCGCTAAGCACCACACCCTCGGGCACCGGCAGGCCCAGCACCGCCATTTTGGCCTGCCGACAGGCGCGCATACCGTGCCGGGCAAGATCAAGCTCGGTTTTGCCGTCAAGGGGGATCAAGGCTTCACTCCACGTTTTCGTTGCAGTGCAGCATAGAGCTTGCGCAGGCTTTGGCAATGGGGAAAACCGCGGATGTAGCGCTTGTGGCCAGCCATGGTGCATTTTGCCAGAGGCAAAATGCGCAGCGGCGCCGTGGCCTCGCTGCGCTCGGCGGTCTTAGCCGTTGATCTCGGAAAACACCGCCACCTTGTGCATCACCTCACGGATCTGGTTGAGCAGGCAAAGCCGGTTGCGGCGCACCACGGCATTATCGGCATTGACCTGCACATCGTCAAAGAAAGCATCAATCGGGGCGCGAAGCCCAGCCAGCGCCGCCATGGCACCGGCAATATCCTCAGCGACCAGTGCCGTTTCGATCTTCGGGCCAGCCTCAGCCAGCGCGGCAAACAGCGCCTTCTCGGCAGGCTCTTCGGCAAACCTCACCTCCGGCGCGCCTTCATAGGAGACCCCGTCCTTTTTCTCCTCGGCGCGCAGGATGTTGTTGGCGCGCTTATAGCCCTGCAACAGGTTTTCCCCGTCGTCGGAATTCAGGAAGGCCTGCAACGCCTCGGCCCGTTTTACGAGGAGGGTGAGGTCATCATTGCCGGGCATTTTGAGGCAGGCGTCGATGACATCATGCCGGATGCCCTTGTCTTTGAGATAGACTTTGAGGCGGTCGTGGAAGAAGGCGAGGAGGTTTTCAGCTAGAGCTTTGGCTTCGCTCAACCAAAAACCTTCTTTTTCACTTTCGCCACCTCCGAAACCTGCACCGCTGAGCATTTGCCAATATTCAATTTGAAAATCAATATTGCCGCCGAAACCATAGCCGTCTGAGCCATCGCCTGAAATTGCGATCTTTCTCATTAGGTGAGCAATTAAAACTTCCGATAAGCTAGAACGAACACCGTTCTCGACTGCGAGGCGAATAACCCCCAGCGCCGCACGGCGCAAAGCAAACGGGTCTTTGCTCCCCGTCGGCTTTTCGTCAATCGCCCAGAAGCCTGTCAGGGTGTCTATCTTATCGGCCAGCGCCACGGCCACGGATACAGCCTCGCTTGGCACATCATCCGATGGCCCCAGCGGCTGCCAGTGTTGCTCGCAGGCATTGGCCACCTCGGCCGGCAACCCCGCCTTTTCAGCATAATACCGCCCCATCAGCCCTTGCAGCTCGGGGAATTCATAGACCATCTCGCTCATCAGATCGGCCTTGCAAATCTCCGCCGCCTGCCCTGCCAAATCCGCATCCGCGCCAACCATCGGCGCAATCTCCCGCGCTAGCGCCGCGATCCGCGCCACCCGTTCGGCCTGTGTGCCGAGCTTGTTGTGGAAGGTCACGTTGGCCAGCTTGGCCGCCATCTCCACCAGCGGCACCCGCAGGTCATTCTCCCAGAAGAATTTCGCGTCTGACAAGCGCGCAAACAGAACCTTTTGGTTGCCGCTCAATATCGTCGCGCCGCCGTCTACCGTCTCGCGATTAGCCACGGTCACGAACTTCTCGATCCGCCCCGTCTTCGGATTCCGCACACTGAAAAACTTCTGATGCTCCCGCATCGAGCTTTGCAGCACCTCCGGCGGCAGCTCAAAGAAATCCTCGGCAATATCGCCCATCAGCACAACGGGCCACTCTACCAAGCCCGCCACCTCGGCCAATAGCCCACGATCTTCAACCACCTCAAGCCCCTGCGCAAAAGCTCCGTTGGTGGCATCATGCCAAATCATCGAAGCCCGCTCGGCAGGGTCCAGCATCACATAGGCCGCCTTCAGCTTGGCCTCATAATCCTCAAAGCCGGTCACGCTAAACCGCCCCGCCC
>WFQA01000232.1 GCA_015487255.1 Paracoccaceae bacterium
ATATCGCATCATTCCGGCTGATCACCCCGGCTTTGGCGAGGTCAACATTGATGCGCAAAGCCGCCACGCTGCCGCGCTTGGCGGGTTGAGTATCAAGCAGCCAGAGCTGGCCGTTATCAAGGGTGAATTCCACCTGAAACGCATCTCCAAACCCCTTGGAAAGCACCTGCCCATGGGCGCGGAGCTGGTCCTGAATGGTTTTTGGCAGCGCCTCCAGCCCCTGCGCCTTGCGCCCGCCGATCAGGGCATCCTGCCCTTGGGATTGCGGCAAATACCGCCCCCAGAGCCTTGGCGCGCCGGTTTTATCATCCACCATCTGTGCCACGCCAGAGCCGGTAATGCCCCGCCCGATGCCCAACGCCATGCGCTGGATGATCAACCCCATGCCGCTCTTGGCCGGTGCGCCCTTGGCCTGTCGCAATATCCTGGCGGAGGGGCGGTTCCAGGCCCGGGCCATGTGCAGAATACAGGCCTTGAGCTGCGCCTCGGGGCTTTGCGGGAAGTCTTCCTCCATCTCGGCCAGATAGCTGGCCTTGCAGCGCTTGACCCGCTCGAGGCCGTCGGGCATGTCGATGTCAAACGCCTCTGCCTCCAGACCGTCCACGCTGAAAGCATAATTCTGGATGAAGCGGCGGTAGAGGCGGTGGGCCTCTTGCGCGCCCACATCGGGCAGGGTGCTGTCGCTGATACCGATATTGAGGATCGCGGTTGGCCCGCCCCAATCGGGGTTGAGCGGCGAGGAGCGCAAGCTCAGCAAGCCTTTGAGCAGGGTTTTGGGAATGGCGGGCACCTGGCCGGTTGCGGCGATCTCGGCCACGGCTTTGGCGCAAAGCACCACCCCCTCGGGCACCGGCAGGCCCAGCGCCGCCATTTTGGCCTGCCGACAGGCGCGCATACCGTGCCGGGCAAGGTCAAGCTCGGTTTTGCCATCAAGGGGGATCAAGGCTTCACTCCACGTTTTCGTTGCAGTGCAGCATAGAGCTTGCGCAGGCTTTGGCAATGGGGAAAACCGCAGATATGGCGCTTGTGGCCAGCCATGGTGCATTTTGCCAAAGGCAAAATGCGCAGCGGCGCCGTGGCCTCGCTGCGCTCGGCGGTCTTAGCCGCTGATCTCGGAAAACACCGCCACCTTGTGCATCACCTCACGGATCCGGTTGAGCAGGCAAAGCCGGTTGCGGCGCACCACGGCGCTATCGGCATTGACCTGCACATCGTCAAAGAATGCATCAATCGGGGCGCGAAGCCCGGCCAGCGCCGCCATGGCACCGGCAATATCCTCAGCAACCAGTGCCGTTTCGATCTGCGGGCCAGCCTCTGCCAGCGCGGCAAACAGCGCCTTCTCGGCAGGCTCCTCGGCAAACCTCACCTCCGGCGCGCCTTCATAGGCCACCCCATCCTTTTTCTCCTCAGCGCGCAGGATGTTGTTGGCGCGCTTATAGCCCTGCAACAGGTTTTCGCCGTCGTCACTGTTCAGAAAGGCCTGTAGCGCCTCGGCCCGCATTACGAGCAGGGTGAGGTCATCATTGCCGGGCATTTTGAGGCAGGCGTCGATGACATCATGCCGGATGCCCTTGTCTTTGAGATAGACTTTGAGGCGGTCGTGGAAGAAGGCGAGGAGGTTGGCCGCCTTCATAAGAGAATTAAAGGTTTTTAGCTCATTTTCTTCAACGTTTGCAGAAAAGAATTTGGCTCCATATCCTTGCATAACCTCAGTTAGCATTATCTTGTTTACTGATTTTTCAAGAAGGACCTGAATTTCATCCGCTTTTTCTATAAAATCTCGATGTTTTAATTCGAAATCCATTTTGATAATTAATCTCGCAAAAAGCATCCTTGAATCAATCCGAACCTCATTCTCCAACACCAGCCGAATAACCCCCAGCGCGGCCCTGCGCAAAGCAAACGGGTCTTTGCTGCCCGTCGGCTTCTCGTCAATCGCCCAGAAGCCCGTCAGGGTGTCTATCTTATCGGCCAGCGCCACGGCCACCGAGACCGGCTCGCTTGGCACAACATCGCTTGGCCCCAGCGGCTGCCAGTGTTGCTCGCAGGCATTGGCGACCTCGGCAGGCAGCCCCGCCTTTTCAGCATAATACCGCCCCATCAGCCCTTGCAGCTCGGGGAATTCATAGACCATCTCGCTCATCAGGTCGGCCTTGCAAATCTCCGCCGCCTGCCCTGCCAGATCAGCACCCGCGCCAACCATCGGGGCAATCTCGCTGGCCAGCGCCGCAATCCGCGCCACCCGCTCGGCTTGGGTGCCGAGCTTGTTGTGGAAGGTCACGTTGGCCAGCTTGGCCGCCATATCCGAAAGCGGCACCCGCAGGTCATTCTCCCAGAAGAATTTCGCATCGGACAACCGCGCAAACAGCACCTTCTGGTTGCCCGCCAAAATTGTCGCGCCGCCATCGGCGGTTTCGCGGTTAGCCACCGTAATAAATTTCTCGATCCGGCCAGATTTCGGGTTCCGCACAGAAAAAAACTTCTGATGCTCCCGCATCGAGCTTTGCAGCACCTCCGGCGGCAGTTCAAAGAAATCCTCGGCAATATCGCCCATCAGCACAACGGGCCACTCTACCAAGCCCGCCACCTCGGCCAATAGCCCACGATCTTCAACCACCTCAAGCCCCTGCGCAAAAGCCCCGTTGGTGGCATCATGCCAAATCATCGAAGCCCGCTCGGCAGGGTCCAGCATCACATAGGCCGCCTTCAGCTTGGCCTCATAATCCTCAAAGCCGGTCACGCTAAACCGCCCCGCCCCCATAAACCGATGCCCCTCGGTGCTGTCGCCCACAGGCACATCCACCGAAACAGGCACAACCTGTACCTCTTCCAATTTTCCTAAAATACTCAAAACCGAATGCAAAGGCCGCACCCAGCGCATCTGGCAAGCACCCCAGCGCATCGACTTGGGCCACGGGAATTTTCGGATCACCTCCGACACAACGTCCGAAATCACCTCGCCTGCCATCCGCCCGGGCCTGGTAATTTCGGCCACATAAATCTCGCCCTTTTTATCGGCCTTGACCAGCAGATCATCGCGGCTGACCCCCGCCCCGCGCAAAAACCCTTCAATCGCTTTATCCGGCGCGCCAACCCGCGGCCCCTTGCGCTCTTCACGCAGGGTCGGGGATTGCTCAAGCAGCCCGCAGATGTTTAGGCAAAGCCGGCGGGGCGTGGTAAACACGGCCGCGCTTTCATAGGTGATGCCCGCCTCGACCAGCCCGTTGGTGACCAGCCGCTGCAAATCCTCTCCGGCGCGCTTTTGCATCCGCGCCGGGATTTCCTCACTAAACAGCTCGAGCAAATAATCCATGCTTTATTCCTGATATTTATCGTTGAGCTGGCGCCACTGATAGGCGCGGCCATCAGGGTAAACCGCCACCATCAGGTCCATGCCGTCTTTTTCCTCTTTCTCGGCCAGATAGGCCACTGCCGCACCGGCTTGCAGATCAAGGGTAATGCGCTCGGCGTCATAGCAATCAAACCATGGCGGCGGGGTCAGGGGTGTGGCGGCGTCGGTCAGTTCCAGCCCTTCGAAATCGGCTGTGTCCACGCTGAAGCAGCCGCGCATTTTCAGGTTGGAGGATGTGGCATCGATGCCGACATAATCCTCCACATCAATCACACGCTCCTGCACCGTGATCGAGGTGATATCCGTCACATCGGTATAATAGTAATAATACTGGAAATAATAGAGCGCCGCCCCAAAGATCAGAGGGAAGCCAAACAGGCCAAAGGCTACGATTTTTCCGGTCATTATATCATTCCTAGATAGGTGAGTGCTGCTTGTTGAAAGGGCACCGGCAAGGCCAGCGCACCAGGCATGGCGATAATCGCGAAAAGCCCGAAAGCGCTCATACCTCAGCTCCTTCAGCCATGACATAGGCATCTGCACACATCTTGGTGAGGGCGCGCACCCGACCAATATAGGCCTGGCGCTCGGTCACCGAAATAACCCCGCGCGCATCGAGCAGGTTGAAAACATGGCTGGCCTTGATTGCCTGGTCATAGGCGGGGTGGGCCATGATAATCTCGCGGCCGGTTTTGGGGTCTTTCGCGGGCTGCGCCAGAATATGGGCGCATTCGCTTTCGGCATCCTCAAAATGCTTCAGCAGCATATCGGTATCGGCCACATCAAAATTCCAGCGCGAATATTCAGCTTCGGTCTGCCGGAAGATATCGCCATAGCTGAGCGGGGTGGGCGCATCAGGGGCGTTGAACGGCATATCCATCACATGGTCCACCCCCAGCACATACATCGCGAGGCGCTCCAGCCCGTAGGTCAGCTCGCCCGAGACCGGGGCGCAATCCATGCCCGCCACCTGCTGGAAATAGGTAAACTGGCTGACCTCCATCCCGTCACACCACACCTCCCAGCCAAGGCCCCAGGCGCCAAGGGTGGGGGATTCCCAGTCATCTTCCACAAAGCGGATATCGTGCAGCGCCATGTCTATCCCGATCGCCTCAAGGCTGCCGAGATAAAGCGCCTGCAAATCCGGCGGGCTTGGTTTGATTATCACCTGAAACTGGTAATAATGCTGCATGCGGTTGGGGTTTTCGCCGTAGCGGCCATCGGTGGGCCGCCGGCAGGGCTGCACATAGGCCGCCGACCAGGGCTTGCCGCCAAGGCTGCGCAGGGTGGTGGCGGGGTGGAACGTGCCGGCGCCGACCTCCATATCATAGGGCTGCAATATCGCGCAGCCCTGCCCGGCCCAATAGGCCTGCAGGCGCAAAATGATATCCTGAAAGGATCGTGGTTTTCCCATAGGCTCGGCCCCGTGCAAATCTTTGCCCCTCAATAGGGGGTTGGAGGGGGGGGGTCAATCGGGCAAGGCATTCCTTTTGCGCGTTTGATGGCCCGGTTATGAGACTTTTTTGGCGCAGGGCATTTGGTGGCCAGCCCGGGAGCGCGTTTATTGCTATGCTGCCCGACCTCACACCTCCCGCTTCACATAGCGCGATGCACTGGCAAATATATTCCCGACCCGTGCGATTTTTACATTGCTGCGGTCCAGGGCATATCCCCGCGCCTCCATGATCTGGCGCGCCATATGGCCGATCATCTGCTTGATCCGGTCGCGCCTGATCTCAGGCCCGAAACGTTGCAGCAGGAAGGGTGAAAGCGGCTCAACGGCGGGGCGGGAGAGATAGCTGGCGGTTTCCATCCGGATCACATTTTCCCGCTCGTTCAGAAAATCCCAAATATCCTGCCCGCCCTGATCCCTGAAGGTGCTGGCAAATTTATCCGGCCGATACATTATACATTCTCCACATTCTCCACATTCTCAACTGCCTCTTAGCCCACCTCTGTAGACATGTCATATATGACATGTCTACAGAGGTGGGTCAATATTCTACGAAAAAGGTAACTGGTGATTGCCTGCAAATAGAGTACAATCCGAAAAAGCGGGAACCAGATTTCAAAAACAGCTACGCATGAAAACAAATGGCTGGATCCGCTCAGCCGATTCAAATAATAATCACGACGCACGCCCTGCTGGCCGAAACCCATGAAGAACAGGTGCGGTTGCCCGCCCCCGCAACCATTTCCATCAAACAGCCCGAGGCAAGCGCATCACCTTCTAAAGCGTCTCCAGATCATATTGAATCGCAATGGAGCTCCCATTTGTGATTCATCTTATTGCGGATGAGCGCGAATGCACCCGGGTGAAGAAGGCCCGCCACACACTGCAACAAAGAGGCCTGCGGCTGCTGGTTCCTCTATCTGTGCTCCCAATAGCCCCGGCCTGAACCCCTTTGAGAATGCTTCCGGTCACTCACAAAGCTTCACCTTTTCGTGGCAGCGCTGGACCAAAACCGACCGGCGGCGTACTTTCTTCTGCAAAAGGAGAAGGCCATGATCACCAGACGCACAACAATTCTGAGTATGTTTGCCATGCTTGCCACACCCGCCTTTGCTGCCCGCCCGCAGATTTTCACCAACGCAGATGGGCAAGCCGCCAGCGGCTATGATGTGACCAGCTATTTCACCACGGGTCAGCCCCAACCCGGCCTTGCCGATTTCAGCATCGAATGGATGGGGGCGAATTGGCTTTTCGCCTCCGCCGAAAACCGCGATTTGTTTGCCGCCAACCCAGAGAATTACGCCCCGCAATATGGCGGCCACTGCGCTTATGCCGCTTCCAAAAACGCGCGGGCCAGTTCGGTGCCAGAGGCCTGGACGGTGGTTGACGGCAAGCTTTATCTCAACTTCAGCCTTGGGGTGCGGGCGCGCTGGCGGCAGGATATTCCGGGCAATATCGCACTGGCGGATGGTTTCTGGCCCGGGCTGCATGGCTGAATTCCGCTCACATTTGCTTGAGCGGGGTTAAATTCTGCCAAACCCCGCTTAAATATAGATGGAAGCAAGAACTGGAACACTCTGCTTCTGATTACTGTCCCTCGTTCCGACTATACGCCCGGCCCAGTGCCGGGCGTTTTTTATCGCTCATAGACCCAGGTGATGGTCGGGGCAAAAAGGGCGCGCTCGGTCAGCTCCAGCCGCCCCGGCGTGTAAACATAGCGGCGCTTGATGGTGTAGGATTGCCGTGGCCCCAAGAACTCCCGCATCGAAATTGTCTCCGAAAACCCGTCCGGGTCGGTGACGGTCGTGTCAATGCCGATGTCGATATCGGGCGAATAGCATTGTTCCAGCTTGTTGCCATTCAGGGTCCAGGTGCCGCGCCGCTGCATGTTAAATAGCATCTCGGCGTTGAATACATCGCCATCCGGGGTGGTGGTTTGCGCGCTGCCGCTATCATCAGCGCGCAGCACAAAACTGCCATCGGCGTTGAGGATCAGCACCCCGTCCATATCGGGATAATCGACATTTTGCAGGTCCGGCACCCGGTTGAGCATCTCGCTCAGCTTTGCGCCCATGCCGCCGCTGGCCAGCCGCCATTCGCCCACCAGATCAGCCTCGGGGCTTTCGGTGTAATTGGCGTTTTTGCACAAAGCGCAAGGGGTCTTTTCCAGCTTGATTTCAACACTATACCCCTCTGCCCCGGTGCCCCCGGCGGCCAGTTGGTAGCGGATGGTCTCCTCGCTATCGGAAGTGATGGTTTCCGGCAGTTCCTCCCAATCCTCACCGGGCTTGCGCTGCAGCTCGTAGCGGCCTTTCAGGCCATTATTAGAGGCGGTCCACTCACCGCAATTCAGCTCCAGGCGCACCCGGTAAGCCACAAATCGTGCCGCACTCAAAGTAATCTCCCGATCCTGCCGGATGCGAAATTCCTCACCAAGCCTGGGATTGGAGGGGATTGATCGCCCCCCCGGCTGGGTGATTTTGCGATCGAGGTAATCCTGCACGAATTGCAAAAACATGTCATCATCCACCACCCCCGCCAATGCATCATTTTGCGAGCCACCCGGGCCGGGCATGGCCCGGATCAGCTCAACCACCGCCCCACTCCCGTAATTCTGGCTCAGCCACCAGAAAAACACCACATTGTCATACTCCATGCCGGTGATCGGCGTGTCGGGTGACAGCGTATCAAATGTCGCCACCGCATAGTCCAGATCAGACCGGCCCTGATAGACCAGACTGGCAAACCATTCAGCGGTGCCCTCATCCCACCAGTTGGAGCCGGCAGCCTCCATTTGGCTCGGAAATTCATTATATTGCACACAATGAAAAAATTCATGCGCAATGGTGGAGCCAAGCACATCGGGTGGATTACCCGAAAAGGTCGCAATAACACAGGTTGAAGGGTTGCCCGGCCCGACATCCATCGCCGGTGCTGCGGTCGCTGCAAAGTCGCCACCATCGGCATCGGGAATATAAGGCGTGGGTGAAATATAGGCCTCGACCGGCTCTGAGCCAAGCGCCCCAAGCCTTTGCAGCACATTGCCCGAGCGGATCAGCGCCGTTTCTATCACCGCCACCATGGCCGGGTCGGCCTCCGGCCCGCCGTAAACCACCCCGTCAACCGGGCCGCGCCCCGTGGGGATGGTAAAGCGCGAAAGCGCCCGGCAGTCAGCCAGCGCCGCTCCCGGCTCGGCACCGATATCCGCCAGATCGGCCTCGGTCGGGCAGGCAGAAGCGGGCGTGGCCGGCAACAGCATTGCCGACAAGAACAAGGCCAGTAGAAATCCGGTATATCGGCTCATGCGGCGCTCCATTTCGCGCAAATATAACACAGGTCAGCGTTTTCCCAAAATGCGTATTTGATATGGCAAGGCCAAGGCAGTATCATCCTGTCATGTTCAACCAAAATTACTCCGATACATACCTGCGCGGCATTCTGACCAGCACCAAGACCATCGCTGCCGTCGGGGTTTCGACCAACCCGATCCGCCCGTCTTATTTTGTCGCGCGTTATCTGAGCCTGAAACATTACCGGGTGCTGCCGGTCAACCCGGCTTATACCGGGCAGAACCTGTTTGGTGAGGGAATCCTGCCCGCGCTAAAGGATATTCCGGGTGAGATGCGGGTTGACATGGTGGATATCTTCCGCCGCTCCGATCAGGTATTGCCGATTGTCGAGGAGGCGATTGATCTGCTTTTGCCGCGCGGCTTGCGCACGATCTGGATGCAGATCGGGGTGATCAACCAGGATGCCGCCAGGCTGGCCGAAAGCGCGGGGTTGAATGTGGTGATGAACCGCTGCCCCAAAATCGAACATCAAAGATTGTTTGGCGAATTGCGCAAGGCCGGGTTTAACACCGGGATTATTTCTTCAAAACTGTGAGTCGGCGCAAGCGCGGGCCCCTTTTTTCAGATAGGGCGTGGGCGTTATATTGTTTCGATTTCATTTTCGGGCGATTCAGGCTAAAGTGTTTTGCGTTTTATCTGAACCACCTGTCGGTTTTACCATTGAGCCAGTGATTGTGAAACAATCGTGTTCAATGGTAAAACCAATTCAAATCAACGCAAAACGCCTTAACGAAGGTAAACCTCGGTAAACACGGAGCATATGATGAACACCCCGACTTTTGGCTTTGACACATTGCAAATTCACGCCGGGGCGCGGCCAGACCCGGCCACCGGCGCGCGGCAAACCCCGATCTACCAGACCACCGCTTATGTGTTTCGCGATGCAGACCACGCGGCGGCGCTGTTTAACCTGCAGGAGGTTGGCTATATCTATTCGCGCCTGACCAACCCCACCGTGGCCGTGCTGCAAGAGCGGGTGGCCACATTGGAGGGCGGGGCCGGCGCGGTCTGCTGCTCCAGCGGCCATGCGGCCCAGATCATGGCGCTGTTTCCACTGATGCGCCCGGGGGATAATGTGGTGGTCTCCACAAGGCTTTATGGCGGCTCGATCACCCAGTTCAGCCAGACCATCAAGCGCTTTGGCTGGTCGGCAAGTTTTGTGGATTTTGATGACATCGACGCGGTGAAAGCCGCGGTGGATGAAGATACCAAAGCGATTTTCTGCGAAAGCATCTCCAACCCCGGCGGTTATCTGACCGATATTCCGGCAGTGGCCGAGGTGGCAAATGCCGCCGGTATTCCGCTGATTGTCGATAACACCCTCGCCAGCCCCTATCTCTGCAAACCCATCGAAATGGGGGCAACACTGGTGGTGCACTCGCTGACCAAATATCTGACCGGCAACGGCACCGTAACCGGCGGTGTGGTGGTGGATAGCGGCAATTTTGACTGGTCGGCATCGGATAAATTCCCCTCGCTCTCCCAGCCCGAGCCAGCCTATCACGGCCTCAAATTCCACGAAACCTTCGGCAACCTCGCCTTCACCTTTCACGGCATCGCCATTGGGTTGCGCGACCTTGGCATGACCCTGAACCCGCAAGCCGCGCATTACACCCTGATGGGCATCGAAACCCTGAGCCTGCGCATGCAGCGCCATGTGGAAAACGCTGAAAAAGTGGCCGCATGGCTGGAGGCGGACCCACGAGTGGATTATGTCACCTATGCCGGGCTGCCGTCATCAAACTATGCGACGCGCAAGGCGGCGATTTACCCAAAAGGCGCCGGCGCGCTGTTTACCTTTGCGGTCAAGGGCGGCTATGCGGCCTGTGTGAAACTGGTCGATAATGTCGAGATTTTCTCCCATGTCGCCAATCTTGGCGATACCCGCAGCCTGATCATCCACTCCGCCTCCACCACCCACCGCCAGCTCAACCCCGAGCAGCAAGAGGCCGCCGGAGCCGGGGCCAATGTGGTGCGGCTTTCCATCGGTATCGAGGATGTGGACGACCTGATCCGCGATCTCGATCAGGCACTTGCCGCCGCCACCAGCTAAGGCGGTTTGCGTTTTAGGCAAAGGAAATAGAGCGCCGGCTTGATCGTTGAGCGGGGTGACCGGGCGGGGGGGCTGGCAAAATGGCTCATACGGCTGCTCAAACGGCGCGCGGTGTGCGCTGCTGGTGGGGCTGCCACAAAAATACCGGGTGATCGCAATCACCACCAGTCAGGAAAGCGCAGCCATCCGCGCCGCGCTCTGGCAGGCGATGGGGCCTATCGCCGCCATGCCGTGATTTAACGCACCCAGATCTCGACCCGACGGTTGGTATCGCGGCCATCTTCGGTCTCGTTGCAACCAATCGGAAAAAGCTTACCATAGCCAAACGGGGTGAATTGCACCGTGCCTTCATCTCCGGCCCCCTCATCAATCCCCAGCGCCTCAACCAGCACATCACGCACCGATTCGGCCCGCGCCTGGCTCAAGCGCTGGTTCTCGTTGATCGCGCCGATATTGTCGGCAAAACCGATAATCATCAGGCGTTTGCCTTCAAAATCACCAGCCTGAACCATCTCGGCCAGTCGGGCAATATCCCCCAATGCCCGGTTATCCGGCTCCACCGAACCACTTTTGAAGCGCAGCGTAATCGACATGCGCTCCGCATCCAGCAGCCCGGCCACCAATTCTTGCAACAGCTCCAGCGAAGCCCGGTCACGCTCGGCCATGAGCGCACGCGCCAGGCGCCGCCCCTGATCATTCAGCGAAGCCCGCGATACGTTCTGGCTCACAAAACCCGAGCGCTCCACAATATCCTGCACCTCGTCGGATGTGGCAAAATTAATGAACTCTTCCACTTTTGGCGGCAATGACCCGCCATTCACATACATATACATCCGGCGGGACATCGGGTATTCTTCGGTTTTGATCGAGAAATCAGACGGGTAAGACACTTGATCACAAATCGAGCGCAGGGCCAGAATCTGGGCATTGCGCTCATCGGCAAGGCTGGTGATGCCGATCCCGTTTTGATCACCGGCCACGGCATCGGAAATAACCGCGTTATCTTCCATGATAAATGCGGTGTTGCTCAATACCTGCCGGTTTGGCTCCATCGCCAATTGCTCAAACACCTGCGTTGCGCCGGATGCGGCATCGCGCCGGTAAATGCTGATCGGCGCATCAAGCCCGCCAACCTCGCGCCAGTTGCGGATATTACCGGCAAAAATATCGGCAATCTGGCTCAGGCTCAAAGTCTGGATCGGATTGCGCGGGTTTACCGAAACCGCCAGCGCATCAAGCGCCAAAATCCGCTCTTGCTCTGCACTGGTCAGGTCTCCCTTGCCGTTGCGCAAAAACCGGTTGCGCTCGCCATCATTGGCCCGCCGGGAAGAAAGCCCGATATAGGCATCGCCATTTTCAAGCGCCACAAAAGCATCGTCTGAATCCCCCAGATTCAGGGTGATCGTTGAATACATCTCACCATCGGAATCAAGAATAGTGTATTTTACCTGTGTAGCCGAAAGCACATCCACCTCCAGATCACCACCAATGCTGAACGCATAGGCCTCGATCAACTCGGGCATCATCTCGCTGCCAAGAGTGTTGGAGCCGGCAATGGCAAACTCATTCAGATCCACCAGCAACTCCGGGCAGGCATCGCCCTCACATGTCACCAGCGAGATATTCAGGGCCAAAGTGCCGATCGGCGTATCAAGTTCATAATTTTCGCCATCAAAACCGCTCAGCACACCAGTCATCGAAAATGAAAGGTCATTGGAACGCAAGGTCACGGTTTGCGCTTGCGCTGTGGCCAACCCCAATACCAGAAAAGCGCTGGTCGTCGCTAGAATGGATCTCATCTTGAACATGTTCATTCCTATCATTGCTTGGCCCGCCTACAGGCCAGAAATCATTGCGCCAGGTTATTTCACCCAGATTTCAACACGGTTGTTGCTGGCCTTGCCAAACGAGCTTTCGTTGCAGGCAAGCGGCAGCAGCCGCCCATAGCCGATCGGCGATATGCGCACATTGCCCATATTGGCCCGGCCCGTGGCCTCCACAATCGCATCGCGCACATCTTCGGCCAAAAACTGTGTGGTATTGAGCTGTGCGTTTACCGCACCGGTATTATCCGAAAAACCAAGCACCAGTATCTGACGGCTCGAAAACGCGCCATCACGGATCTGCGCGCTCATCCGCTCCACATCCGCCAATGCGCGGCTATCAAGCGTTCCATCAGCGTTCAGTCTCAAGGTAAAGGAAAGCCGCTCGGCATCCAGCACGCTTGCGGTCAGGTCCTGCAGCTGCAAAAGCTCGGTGCGCCCGGAGCTGGATACAATCGCCTGCGCCATGCGGCGGCCCTGCTCATCCAGCGTGGCCCGGCTTGGGTTCTGGCCAATAAAGCCGGAATTGCTGATCACCGATTGCGCGGCGGGCGAGGTCACAAACTCCAGAAAGGCATTGGCCACATCGGGCAGCGCCTCGGATTTAGTGTAAAGATACATGCGCCGGGTCAGCGGGTATTCCTCTGATTTTATGGTAAACTCCGACGGCTCAAAAAGCTGCCCGCAAATAGCGCGAAGTGCCAAGGCCCGCGCCGAGCGCTCCTGGGCGTAGCTGGTCACGCCAATACCGTTTTGATCAGCGGCCACCGCATCAGCAACCTCGGCATCGGTAGCCAGCACCGTGGCAACATTGCTGAGCGCTAACTGACCGCCATCCAGCACCACATCCGAAAACACTGAAACCGTGCCCGAAGCTACATCACGCCGGTAAAGGTTAATCGGTGCGTCCGGGCCGCCAACCTGGTTCCAGTTGGTAATATTCCGCCCAAAGATACCGGCGATCTGCTCAAGAGACAGGATCGAAACCGGATTATCACGGTTGACGGCCACAATCACCCCGTCCATCGCAATGATCCGCTCTTGCTCGGGGCTGCGCAAATCCCCCCCCCCGGCCAATTCAAACGCCGCTGCTTCATCAACGCTCACCCGGCGTGAGGTCATGCCAATACTGGCGGTGCCTTCCAACAAGCTCGCAAGCCCATCCGCGCTGTCACTCGCCTGCACCGAAATGGTGGCATAAACACTGCCATCCGCCTCCAGCACCGTATAGGTAGCCAAACCATCAGCCCCGACAGAAACATCCAGATCCCCGCCGCGATCCAGCGCGAACACCTCAATCAGGGTTGGCAACAGGTTGCTGCTGATCGCATTGGAGCCGGATATGGAGAATTCGGTAATGTCGGCCATAAGGTTGGGGCAGCCTTCACCCTCGCATACCACCTGCGCGGCATCGATGGATATTTCACCAATCAGCATTGAAATTCGGTAGGTCAGCCCGTCATATTCCAGCAACTCCCCGGACATCGAAACGGTGCCATCCAGTGATTTCAGGGTGACTTCCTGCGCCCCGAGCGGGCTCAGCACCATTGAGAGTATCAAAGCGAGCCCGGTCAGCGCGCGTTTTGGCTTACGCATATACATTTATGTCCTCCGGCGGCGACACATTAAAATAACAATTTCACAGCAAGACTTGTTAACACTCTTTTTGCTACCGTGCATTTACCGGCTACGTCAACTAATTTTAATAGATTTCAGCAATATAGCACAATAACTTAATCTTTTTGGCGAACGTAAGGTGATCTTGCCACAATTTCGCCACAAAGCGCTTTGAAGGCAATCCGTAAATTGCGCCCGAAACCGCCCATGATTGTCGCAAGTCAAAACCACCGCTTGAAGTGGTGTGGTCCGGCCCTGTAAGATAGGGTCACGTTTTGCAACACCCAGAGGATCATGACAAAACCGCTCCCATCTTTGGCGCTGGATATGTCGACACAAGGCATTACCCTGCACCAGCTTGCATTTGACGGGCACTGGCACCAGCTGGCGCATGTGGCGCTGGACGATCCGGCGCTGCGTGAACGGCTGGTTAATATGCGTAGCATCGCGGCCAAACTGGATGGGCGGCGATTCAAGACCCGCATCTGGTTGCCGGGCGAGCAACTCATCCAGAAAAACCTGCGCCTTATAGGTGAGGATGAACCCGCCCGGCTTGGTGCGGCCCGAAGCGAAATCGCAGCGTTGCTCGGCGGCAAGCCAGGTGATTACGCCGTGCAGGTTGGCGCGGTTCAGGAAAATGGCGACTATGCCGTGGCCGCGGTGCGCATCCGCACCCTGATAGAGGCCAAGACCTTTGCCAAAAGCCACGGTTTCAAGGCGCGGGGCTACAGCACGCAGATGGCGGTAAATGGCTTTGCCGAGCCGCCAAATTTTGAAATCCCCGCCGACAAGATCAAATCCGCAGCTCTGGGGCTGGTCGCTGCCAGCGCCGCGGTGATCGTGTTTGCCGGCGGCTATATGTTTTATACGCTAGATCCGTTTGACTTATGGGAAACCCCACCCGAAGCCGCAGATTTCGCCCCATTTCAGCAGCCCAACCCCGGTATCGAGCGCGCCGGTGCACCAGCGGCCCCCGCCGCCGCCACAGGCGCGCCATCCTTCCCGGATTTCGAGGCTATTTCGTCTGATTCCCTTCCCTTGCCTCTGCCCTATCTGCCCCCGCGCCAGCTAACGGCAGAAGCATTGGAAGAAATCATCCAGCCCGCCCCCCCCATTCAGGGCGAGCCGCCAGAAAGCATGGCCAACCCGGTAACAGTTGCAG
>WFQA01000233.1 GCA_015487255.1 Paracoccaceae bacterium
ATACGGTGGCAGTCCGCCGGGTGAAAGCAAACATCTTTGAACGTCCGTCGATCCTGTTTCGACCCCGTGATCCTTCAAATGAAAGGATATCTGGTGGAGTCGCCGGGTACCGCCCCCGGGTCCGATCCGTCTATTACATGCGCGTTTATCACCATATTCCCCGAGGGGACCCCCTATATATAGGGGGTTTTGCCGGTTCTGAAAAGGGGCAAATAATATCTATGGCGCATATTTTATAGGCGATGCCGGCACTGGCTTGCCTGCCCTCCCTTGAGGGCGTCACCCCAGCGGAGGAATGCGGGCTACAAAATGCCCCTTTACGCCCTGCGGCCATTGCTTATATGGCACCTGCCCGGTGTCGGATTCGCCGTAAGCCGTAGCGTAATCGATGATCGCCTGCGCCGCTTCGGCATCCGGGGTGAACCGGCCGAGCACATAGGAAAGCTTGCCCGCACCCTGAATGGCGATATTGCAATGGCGCTCACAGCCCATCAGGCAGGATTGGCGGCGCACGGTAATGCCCCCGGCGGCCAGGGCTTCCACATGTTCGGCCAGTATCTCGCCGCCGGTCTTGCCATCGAGCAGCTTTTGGTCGGTTGAAAAATCGCAGGTGTCGCAAACGGTGATGGTGGTCATGATTTCCCCTCTTGTTGAGCCACCCAGTTAAGCGCCCGGGCCACGGATGCAACCTCAAAAGCGCCCGGAAGCTGCGGCCTGTTGACCATGATGACCTCGATACCAAGCGCCTTGGCTGCATCGAGCTTGGCCCGGGTTGCCCCGCCACCGGCATTTTTGCTGACAAGATGGGTGATTTTATGTGCCTTGAGCAGGGCGGTTTCAGCGGCCAGCGTAAAGGGCGGATGGGCCAGGAGCACCTCGCCATGCGGGCTGTGGCCGGGCGGCTCGATGCAGCGGGTGAGAAACCAGATATCACGGCGGTGCAGGAATGGAGCCAGAGAACGGCTGCCAACGCTGAGAAAAACCCGCGCGCCAGCAGGCAGGCGGGCAGCGGCCATTGGCAGGTCGGCCGCCAATTGCCAATCCGGCGATATGGGCCATTCAGGCCGCTGCAAGCGCAACAGGGGCAGGCCGGTTTGCTCTGTGGCCTGCGCCGCGTGCCGGCTCATTTGGGTGGCAAAAGGATGGGTGGCGTCGATCACAGCGCTGATCTTTGCGGCGCTCAGATAAGCGGCCAGCCCGGCAGCGCCACCAAAGCCACCCAGCCGGTGCGGGGTGGCCAGCGGGCGTTTGGTGACCCCGGCCAATGAGAGAATGGCCCGCCCCCCAAGCGCTGCGGCCAGCTCCCGCGCCTCGGCCGTGCCGCCCAGAATCAGCAGGCTCAAAACCCGGTCTGTGCCAGCACAGCCCCCGCGCGGTCAATCACAATCACCTCGATTTTCACCGCGCCGCGCACGGTTTTTTCGGCCACTGCCTTGGCCTGCTGGGCGATGGCCTCAATCATGGGTGTGCCCGCTATTTGAAAAGCCTCGAGCGCGGTGTTGGCCTGTGCCGCTTCCGGGTGGCCTGTCATATCGGCCAAGGCTGCAAAATCCACCTGTGAGCGCTTTGAGTGCAGGTCCATCGCGCCCTGCGCCAGCTTGGTGATTTTGCCAATGCCGCCAGCAATAGTAAGCCGCTCAACCGGATGGCGGCGCAGGTATTTCAATGTGCCACCGGCGAAATCCCCCATGTCGAGGCAATCTGCTTCAGGCAGGCCATAAAGGTGGCGCGCCGTTGCCTCGGATGTGGCTCCGGTAGCGGCGATGAGGTGGTTGCGGCCCAGTGCCCGCGCCACATCCACCCCGCGATGGATCGAGGCGATCCAGGCTGAGCAGGAAAACGGCCGCACAATGCCGGTGGTGCCAAGGATGGAGAGGCCACCGATGATGCCCAGCCGGGGGTTCCAGGTTTTCTTGGCCAGCTCAGCGCCGTTTTTCACCGAGATCTCGATATCAAAATCAGGCGAATGGCCCTCCAGTACATCGGTGATGGCTGCATCGATCATCAGGCGCGGCACCGGGTTGATGGCAGGCTCGCCCACCGCGATCGGCAGGCCGGGTTTGGTGATCGTGCCCACCCCTTCTCCCGCCAAAAACCGCAGGCCGTTTTGCCCGTGGGAGACCTTGGCACAAATCAGCGCCCCATGGGTGACATCGGGGTCATCGCCCGCGTCCTTGATGATACAGGCCCTCGCCCAGCCCTCGCCCTGTTCGCTGGCTTCAAGGCTGAAGCTTGGCACCTGGCCGCGTGGCAGGGTGATGGCGACGGGGTTGGTGAAGCCCTTGCCAAGCAATGCGGCACAGGCGCTTTTGGCAGCGGCTGCCGCGCATGCGCCTGTTGTCCATCCTCGCCGCAATTCGGCCATTTGCTTTGCCCTTTTATCTGCCCACAGGGGTAAACGTTGATGGGGCGTTTGGCAAGTTGAGCAGGTATTTTCGATAATGCCCTCCGAGCGAAGCGAGGCCACCGGCGTCGCCAGACCGGTTTTCAGCTTTGCTGAAAACGTGCCTTTGCCGAGCGGGGGGGGGCCGGGTGCTCTGCGGGCCACAAGCGCTCCGGCGGAGGCCCTCCCCGAGGCAAAGGCACACCTGCGCAAAGGTCAGCATATTTTACTGCGGTGCCACCGCTCGCGCCGCGCTCGGGGACATTGATGCGGAAGGCTGCGCCTTCCTGTCAAGCCCCCTCTCGCGGCGCGCCCACGCCTGGGGCGTGAGGGGCACTCGAGGCAAGGTCAGCTTTTTGTCCGCTGCTTATGCTCTTCGAGGCGCGGCATGATTTCCACAAAATTGCACGGGCCTTTGCGATAATCGAGCTGGTGCTGCAGAATTTCATCCCAGCCATCCTTGCAGGCCCCCGGTGAGCCGGGCAAGGCAAAGAGATAGGTGCCACCCGCCACCCCGGCGCAGGCACGCGACTGGGTGACCGCCGTGCCGATTTTGGGGTAGGAGATCATGGTGAACAGGGTTGAAAACGCATCGATTTCCTTTTCATACACATCCCGGTGTGCCTCCACCGTTATATCCCGCCCCGTCAACCCGGTGCCGCCGGTGGAGATCACAACATCCACGCTGTCCGATGCCACCCATTCACGCAGCTTATCCGCTACCTGATCGCGCTCGTCGCGGATAATCGTCCGGTCGGCCAGAACATGCCCCGCCGCTTCCAGCCTTTTCACCAAAGTATCGCCGGACCTGTCATCCTCCAGCTTGCGGGTGTCAGACACGGTCAGCACCGCGATTTTTACCGGGATAAATTCTCGATCATTCATTCAACGCTCCAGTCGGGTTTTCAGGCTCAGCAAATCTTCCCATGCCAGCCGCTTTTGCTCGGGCGAGCGCAGCAGGTAAGCCGGGTGAAAGAGCGGTAAGGAGGGGATGCCCAGCACCTCGCCCCACTGGCCGCGCATTTTGGTGATGCCAAGGGTGGTTTCGCGCAGGGTTTTGGTGCTCGGGTTGCCCATGGTGATAATAAACTCGGGCTGCACCAACTCGATATGGCGCAGCAGGAAGGGCTTCATCAAGGTGATTTCTTCCGGCAACGGGTCGCGGTTTTGCGGTGGCCGCCATGGCAGAACATTGGTGATGTAAAGTGCGGTTTCCGGTGTTTCATCATGGCGCGAAAGCCCGATGGCGGCGAACATCCGGTCAAGCAACTGCCCGGCGCGGCCGATGAAAGGCTTGCCCATGCGGTCCTCCTCGCGGCCCGGGGCCTCGCCGATGATCATCACCCGGGCTTTGGGGTTGCCATCGCAAAATACTGTGTTGCGCGCACCCTGCTTCAGTCCGCAATGCTCAAAGCTTTCCAGCGCGGCGCGCAGGCTTTGCAGGCTGTCACAGGCTTGCGCCAGCGGGGTGGAATCAAAGGCTTGTGGTTCAGCAGCCGGTTTGGGGGTGATGTGCGGGGATTCGGGCCTGGGCTTTGGGGGGGGTGGCTGCAATTCATAGCGGTTGACGGGCGCCTCGCCAATTGCCTCATCGGCCCCCAGTTCAAGGTGCCATTCGAGCAGGGCGAGATCATGGTGAAACCGAGCGGCGTTTGACATGGGTGATTCCTCTACCCCCAGCCTATAGCGACCCGGCAAATTTGGGAACCTAAATTACGCGCCCAAACTTGCAAATGCCAAAACACTTCAGCTACAATTCGCCAACTGGCTTTCATAGAGGTCAGCGCGGTTTTGCACCTGCCTTGCCACATCGAGCAGCCATGCTTTGCCACGGTATGAGCCGCGCGCATAGCCCGCCTGCCCCTGGTGATAGGCCAGATATTGGTTATAGGCATCATCCATCGCAATGCCGTTAACCCGGTTGGATTTGGCCATATACCAGCCGATAAAATCGGTTGAATCACCATAATCGGTGCGCCGGGCGCGGCGTGAGCCGGTATCGCGCTGGTAGTCTTCCCATGTGCCGTCAAGCGCCTGGGAAAACCCAAATGCCGATGAAATTCGGCCGCGCGAGATAAAGCCGAGAAAGGGTTTGCGCTTGCTGGTTCGGGCGCGGGAGCGGAAATTGCTCTCCTTCCAGATAATGGCCATTTGAATGGCCACCGGCGCCCCCCAGACCGTTTCGGTCTTTTGCATATCCCGCAGCCAGCCATTGCGCTGGTCAAGGATTGAACAGGCGTTCTCCTGCCGGGCGGGCGGCTGGCTTTCGCGCACGCAGGAAGCAAGGATGAGCACCAGTAATATGGCGTATTTACGCATGAGCCTGTCTCGATTTTAACTGCTTTTATATTTATTTTCAGCCATCAAGCCCGAAAAACCGCGCAAAATCAAGATATTTCACAACACAAAAGCCAGAATAAGCGGAATTGCGAGCACCGATAGCAGGGTCGAAACCACCACCAGCCCGGCAACCTCATCCGCCCCGGCCCCGTATTTTTCGGCCAGCATATAGGAGGTAACCGCCACCGGTGTTGCCACCTGCACCACGAGCGCGGCAAAGGCCACCTGTGGCAGACCAAACCACAGGCCAACCCCGGCCGGCACCGCAACGCAGATGGCCAGCTTCAGAAAAGACAGGCCAAAAGCCCGGCTCAATGAGGCAGGTTTGAGCCGGGTTATCGCCACGCCAAGGGTGATCAACATCAGCGGAATGGCGATTTCCCCCAATAATTCCAGCGTGTTGACGCTCCAGCCCGGCAGGTTCCAGCCGTAGGCCAGAAACAGGCTGCCCAGCACCGTGGCCCAGACGATCGGCTGTTTGAGCGCCCCCATGGGTGAGGCCTTGCCCGAAACCAGCCAAACCCCGATGGTGAAGGACAAAAACGCCATCACCGCAAACACCACCACCGCATAATCAAACCCCGCCTGCCCAAAAGCAAAAAACGCCAGCGGCAGGCCGAGATTGCCGGTATTGCCAAACACCAGCGGGGCCAGAAAGGTGCGCATATTATAGCCCGCGAGGCGCAATATCAGCGCCAGCACCAGTGCCACGCCAATATAGGCCAGCGCGGCGGCAAGGGCGGTAATGCGCAGCGCGTCGGGGTCGATCTCGGTTTTGATCAGGGCGGTGAAAATCAGTGCCGGCACCGAGAGATTCATTGTCAGCCGGGTCACAAACTGCACTTTATATTCAAAGCCAAGCGCCGCCCAGGCAAAGCCGATTCCGGCCAGAATGATCACCGGCGCAATGATTTGCAGAACTTCCAGCGCCAGCAGCATGGGGCCTTACCTTTAGTTACGCGGGTTTCTGGACAATGGCCTGCGCTTTCCTATATATATGCGGCAAGGCAAGTGTTGGATACAAGCGATGAAACAGTTGAGTGCCAAATTTTCTCTTGGGCAGGTAGTCAAACACCGGCTACACCCGTTTCGCGGGGTGATTTTTGATGTGGATGCGAAGTTTAACAACTCCGAGGAATGGATCGAAAACATCCCCGAGGATATCCGACCGGATCGTGACCAGCCGTTTTATCACCTGTTTGCCGAGAATGATTCCTCTTATTATGTGGCCTATGTTTCCGAGCAGAACCTGCTGCGCGATGACAGCGACGAGCCGGTTGGCCACCCCGAGGTGGGGGAAATGTTTGGCGAGTATCAGGATGGGCAATACAGGCTTGGTGGCAACCTGCACTGATGCGCCCGCGCAAGGTTGTGCTTGTGGAAAGCGCTTTTTGCGGGCGCGCTGACAGCCTTGCTCTGCTTTGCTATAGCGTTTCGGCTTTAATTTGAATCAGCCATTCCGGTGAACGCCATTGCTGCGCAATCGCTGCCTCCCCGGAATGGCTGATGCACTGCTTCAACAAAAAGCCGAAACGCTTTAATATCCCAAAGCACAACCGTCTTTTCTTGGGTCAGAGCCGCCGGTCAGCACCCCGCTTTGCGCATCGATGCGAATCGCCTGTGCGCCGCCTATTGCGGTTTCTGGGGTGATGACCTTATGCCCCAGCCCGGCCAGACGGCGGCGCAGCGCTTCACCATGGCCACGCTCCAGCGCCAGCTCTCCACCCTGGGCAAAGCTGCGCGGCGCGTCTATGGCCCCTTGCACATCCATGCCGTAATCAGCGATGTTGGACATGAAATGCATATGGCCGTTGGGTTGATATTGCCCGCCCATCACCCCGAAGGGCATCATAAATTCTCCCGGTTTTTCCAGCATGGCGGGGATGATGGTATGCATCGGGCGCCTGCCCGCCATGGCCTCGTTGGGGTGGCCCTCGGCCAGCGTGAAGCCTGCGCCGCGATTTTGCAACAGGATGCCAAAGCGCTCTGAAGCCAGCCCGCTGCCAAAGCTGTGGAAGACCGAATAGATCAGCGAGAGCGCCATCCGGTCCTTATCCACCACCGTCAGATAGACCGTCTCTTTATGCACCGCCTCCAGCCGCTCATTCGGCAGGTGCAGCGCCTTGGCCGGGTCGATCATCGCGGCCAGTTGCGCGGCGGTATCGGCGCTCAAAAACTGCTCCAGCCGCTGGTTGCTGGCCGGGTCCGCGATAAAACGGTCCCGCATGTCATAGGCGAGCTTGGCGGCTTCGGCCTCCAGATGAATGCGCTCGGCCCCGAGAGGGGCAAGGCTGGCCAGATCAAAATGGCTAAGAATATTGGCCATCAGCAATGCAGTTGCCCCGTGGCCGTTGGGGGGAAGCTCGGTGAGCGTGTGGCCCTTGTAAACCGTGCTAATCGGGGTGACGTAATCACATTTGGTGTTAGCGAAATCCTCCAGCCTGTGGCTGCCGCCCGCCGCGCGCAGGGTGTCAACCATATCCTGCGCCACCTCGCCCTCATAAAACCCCGCCCGGCCCTGCGTGGCGATTTTCTCCAGCACCCGGGCCTGATCGGGGGCGGCAAAAACCTGCCCGGTCTTTGGCGCCTTGCCATTGAGCAGATAGCGGTTGCGCGCCCTGCCCTGCAAGCGGGCTTCGGCGATTTTCCAGTCAAAGGCCACGCGGGGGGCAACGGGGATGCCCTCATTGGCGTAGCGGATGGCGGGGGCCAGCACCTCGGCCAGTGGCAGCCTGCCGTGATCCTGGCTCAGGGTCACAAAGCCATCCACCGCGCCGGGAATGGTGACCGCGTCGGCGCTTTGGTCGGGGATGGCGCTGTGGCCTTGCGCCCGCAGCCGCGCCGCCGAAAGCCCCGCCGGCGCGCGCCCCGAAGCATTCAGCCCGATAAAGCCCTGCCCCGGTGCCGGGCTGAGCAGGGCAAAGCAATCACCGCCAAGCCCGGTCATTTGCGGCTCGCAGATATTCAGCACCATGGCGGCGGCGATACCCGCATCCACCGCATTTCCGCCCGCTTCGAGCATTTGCACCGCCACTTTTGCCGCCAGCGGGTGGGAGGTGGCGCACATGCCGTTTTGGCTGAGCGTAACCGAACGGCCAATTTGCTGAAAATCTCGCATTGCCTATCCTTTGATCAACTGGTCCAGCGCCTTCCAACCGGGCAAATGCCGCGCCAGTTCATCAAGCGGCAGCATGTTGGGGCCGTCAGAGGGCGCGTTATCAGGGTCATCATGGGCCTCGATGAACAGCCCCGCAACCCCTACGGCCAGCGCCGCCCGCGCCAGCGGCGCGACAAATTCGCGCTGCCCGCCAGAGGCCGCCCCCAGCCCGCCGGGCTGTTGCACTGAATGGGTGGCATCAAAGATCACCGGGCAGCCATTGGCCCCCATGACCGGCAAGGCCCGAAAATCATTGACCAGCGTGTTATAGCCAAAACTGGAACCGCGCTCGGTGAGGGTGATGTTTTGATTGCCCACATCCGCCAGTTTGGCCGCTGCATGGGCCATATCCCACGGGGCCATGAACTGGCCTTTTTTGATATTCACCGGCTTGCCGGTGGCCGCCGCCGCCTGCAAAAGATCGGTCTGGCGGCACAGGAAGGCCGGAATTTGCAGCATGTCCACCACCTCGGCCACCGCTGCGCACTGGCGCGCCTCATGCACATCGCTCAGCACCGGCACGCTTATTTCGCGGCGCACCTCCGCCAATATCTCCAGCCCCTTTTCCAGCCCGACCCCGCGCGGCGCATTGCCCGATGTGCGGTTGGCCTTGTCAAACGAGGCTTTGAACAGCAGCGGAATGCCGGCCTTGCCACACAGCCCGGCCAGCGCCTCGGCCATGCGCAGCGTATGCACGCGGCTCTCGATCTGGCAGGGGCCGGTGATCAGGGTAAAGGGGGCATCATTGGAGAACCCGACCCGCCCCGCCGGGCCTGCCACATATACGGTTTTCATCACTCGACCCCCATTTCCGCCAGCGCCTTTTCCACCCGCTTTATATCAACCGGGTTGTTCACTTCCCAAAAAACCCTGTCCTTGGCTTCTACCTCGACACAGCGCACGTCAACCCCGTTTTCCAGAAAGCGCAACTGCTCCAGCCCCTCGATGCGCTCCAGCGGGCCAACCGGCCAAGCCCTGTAGCGCCGCAGGGTCTCGGCCCGATAGGCATAAAGCCCGACATGCTGAAACACCGCATCATCTTCGCCAAGATTATCGGCATAGGGCAGCACCTCCTTGGAGAAATAAAGCGCCCGGTTTGAGGGGGTAACCACCGCCGTGGTGCCGCCGACCCGGCCCTGCCTGCGGTCCTCGCGCAGGCGATGCAGGGCCTGGGCATCGCAGCGCAGCACCGGTGTGGCCATCTCATCGCCGTTCATCGCATTGATCACCGCGCTGACAAATTCCGGTGGGGTCAGCGGGGCATCGCCTTGCAGGTTGACGATCAAGGTTTCATCATCGAACCGCTCGGCCACCTCGGCGCAACGCTCGGTGCCGTTGATGGCCTGTGCCGAGGTCATCACCACCTCGGCCCCAAAGCCCTTTGCGTGCTCAAATATCCGCTCGTCATCAGTGGCGACAATCACCCGCGCCACACCTTGCACCTTGCAGCCCGCCTCCCAACTGCGCCGGATCAGCGATTTGGAAATGCCCGTTGCCCCGCGCAGCCCCGCCAATGGTTTGCCCGGAAAACGCTGGCTTTGATAGCGCGCCGGAATGACAATAACCACCATTCAGGCCACCCCCGCCTGTAGCAGTGAAAGAAAGGTGACAACCCCGACCGGCTGGCCATCCTCCACCACGAACAACACCGAAATCGAGTGCTTTTGCAGCAGCGCCAATGCCTCGACCGCCATCAGGTCAGGCGGGATGGTCACCGGATCTTCGCTCATGATCCCGCTGACAGTATTTTGCCACAGGGCGGTTTTCATCGAACTGTCCGCCGCGTGTTCCAGATAACGGCGGATATCACCATCGGTGATCACCCCGATCAGCGCGCCATCCTCCCCGGTCACCCCAATGATCCCCATCGCGGTGGCGGTCAGCAGGGTCAGCCCGTCTTTGATTGGGGCCTTGGCCCCAAGCAATGGCAGGCCCTTGAGCATGATATTCTGCACCGGCACCAGCTGTGCGCCCAGCTTGCCGCCGGGGTGGAAATCATGAAAATTGCGCTCGGAAAAGCCTCGGCGTTCCACCAGCGCCACCGCCAGCGCATCACCCAGAGCCATGGTCAGCAGGGTGGAGGTGGTCGGGGCCAGATCATTGGGGCAGGCCTCGCGCACCCTTGGCATCACCAGCGCCACATCCGCCGCGCGGCCCACAAGGCTGTCGCGCTGGCTGGTCAGGGCGATCATCTTCATGCCAAAGCGTTTGCAATAGGCGATGATATCCTGCAACTCGCGGGTTTCGCCGGATTTGGAGATCAGCAGCACCACGTCTTCGTGCGCGATCATGCCGAGATCGCCATGGCTGGCCTCGGTCGGGTGCACAAAAAACGCCGGGGTGCCGGTGGAGGCAAAGCTCGCCGCCAGTTTGGCCGCAACATGGCCGCTTTTGCCAAGGCCAACCACGATCAACCGGCCACGCCCGGCCTCGATGATATCAAGCGCGGCATTGATATCGGCCTGCATGCCGTTTTGCACTTCACCCAAAAGCACCTCAAGTGCGGAAAGCGCAAGGCGCAGGGATTTGACCGTTGAAGATGGCGGCTGGCTCATAAATCTCTCTATAATAATTTTCGTTATCGAATGCTATAAGGCACACAAGCAAGCATTGGGAACAGAATTTTCTGCCGCACGCATGAAACATAAACGCAAATTCAGCTTGCAGGAGGAATATTTGATCGCTCCCGCCCCGCGCCCAACCACCCCTGCTTGCCCCTCATGATTGGTTTCAGAAGCAAACCAGGGGAGAGCAGCGCTTGGCTTTCGAAAGCATTGCCTATTAAAGTGATTCTCCACCACAAGGAAAACAGGGAACGATAGATGTATATCTGGCCAGGCACGAAAAGAAACAACTCCACCCCGGCATTTCGCTTGCTTGCCACTCTAAAGGAGCCATCACGATGAAAAATGAAAACACCCCGCCCGAGGTCTGGAAATGGGAAGCACCAAGCGGCGGCACATTTGCCAATATCAATCGCCCGATTGCCGGGGCAACCCACGCGCAAAAACTGCCCGTTGGCCTGCACCCGCTTCAGCTTTATTCATTGGCCACGCCAAACGGCGTCAAGGTCACCATCCTGCTCGAAGAGCTGCTGGCCGCTGGCCATGATGCCGAATATGACGCTTACAGCATTGACATCAATGCCGGTGAGCAATTCGGCAGCGGTTTTGTGGCAATCAACCCCAACTCCAAAATCCCGGCCATGTTTGATACCGATACCGGTGAGCGTATTTTTGAATCCGGGGCTATTCTGCTCTATCTGGCTGAAAAGTTTGGCGCCTTTATCCCCGGGGGCCAGCGCACCCAATGCCTGAACTGGCTGTTTTGGCAGATGGGCAGCGCGCCTTATCTGGGCGGCGGCTTTGGGCATTTTTACCGCTATGCCCCGGTCAAGATCGAATATTGCATCAACCGGTTTGCCATGGAAGCCAAGCGCCAGCTCGATGTGCTGGACCGCCATCTGGCCGATAACCGCTATATGTGCGGTGAAGATTATTCCATCGCCGATATGGCCATCTGGTCATGGTATGGCGCGCTGGCGCTGGGGCTGGTTTATGATGCCGCCACTTTTCTCGATACCGCCTCATACAAAAACCTTATGCGCTGGGCCAAGGAGCTGGAAGCCCGCCCGGCGGTTGAGCGCGCACAGATGGTCAACCGCACATGGGGGCCGCTTGAGGGGCAGTTGCACGAGCGCCACCATGCCAGCGATTTTGAACTGCGCACCCAGGACAAGCTTGCCAAAACCTGATCCCCGCTTGCACCTCGCGCCCTTCCCCGCTAAACCGATTTGCAAAGAAATCAGCTTGGAACGCACATGTCGATTGATATAAAAACCGCACGCAAAGTTGCGCATCTGGCCCGCATCGAGGTGGCTGAAGACGCCCTGCCGCCGCTGGCTGATGCGCTCTCCAATATCCTTGCCTTCATGGAGCAACTCAATGAAGTGGATATAACAGGGGTCGAGCCGATGACATCCGTCACCCCGATGGCACTCAAGCAGCGCAGGGATGTGGTGAATGATGGCGGTTATCCCGATAAAATCCTGTCCAACGCCCCCGATGCCCGCGAAGGCTTTTTTGCCGTGCCAAAAGTGGTGGAGTAGCCGATGACCGATCTATCCAAACTGACCATCGCTGAAGCCCGCAACGGCCTGCGCAAGGGGGATTACACCGCCAGCGAATTGACAGGGCAGTATCTCCAAGCCA
This sequence comes from Paracoccaceae bacterium, assembly GCA_015487255.1. Lineage (GTDB taxonomy): Bacteria > Pseudomonadota > Alphaproteobacteria > Rhodobacterales > Rhodobacteraceae > UBA3077. The sequence continues at coordinate 12,092 of WFQA01000233.1, forward strand.
TCGAGGCCGCGCAGGCGCTGAACGCCTATTCGACCAGCACGCCGGAAATTGCCCGCGCCCAGGCCAAGGCCGCCGATGCGCGCCTCGCCAGGGGTGACGCCCCGGCCATGTGCGGCATTCCGCTGGGCATCAAGGACCTGTTTTGCACCAAGGGTGTGCAAACCCAGGCCGGCAGCCATATTCTGGACGGGTTCAAGCCTGAATATGAAAGCACGATTACCAGCCAGCTTTTTGATGCCGGTGCGGTGATGCTCGGTAAGCTCAACATGGATGAATTCGCCATGGGCAGTTCGAACGAGACCAGTTATTACGGCCCGGTCACCTCGCCCTGGCGGCGCGGCAATGATGATACGCCCCTCACGCCGGGCGGCTCCTCTGGCGGCTCGGCGGCGGCTGTTTCGGCTGACCTGTGCCTTGGGGCCACCGGCACCGATACCGGCGGTTCCATCCGCCAGCCCGCTGCTTTTACCGGCATTGTCGGGGTAAAACCCACCTATGGCCGCTGCTCGCGCTGGGGGGTGGTGGCTTTTGCCTCCTCGCTCGATCAGGCCGGGCCGATGGTGAAAACCGTGCGTGACAGCGCGATCATGCTGGAAGCAATGGCCGGGCATGACCCCAAAGACAGCACCTCTGCCAACCTGCCGGTGCCTGATTTTGAAGCGGCACTCACCGGGGATATTCGCGGCAAGAAAATCGGCATTCCAAAGGAATACCGGCTTGACGGCATGCCCGAAGAGATCGAGGTGCTCTGGCGTGAGGGGGCTGAGATGCTGAAGGCGGCGGGGGCCGAGATTGTCGATATTTCCCTGCCCCACACCAAATACGCCCTGCCGGCCTATTATGTGATCGCACCGGCCGAGGCCTCCAGCAATCTCAGCCGCTATGACGGGGTCAAATACGGCCACCGCGCCAAGATCAAGCCCGGCGAGGGCATTACCGAGATGTATGAACGCACCCGTGCCGAAGGGTTTGGCGACGAGGTGCAGCGCCGGGTGATGATCGGGGCTTATGTGCTTTCAGCCGGGTTTTATGATGCCTATTACATCCGCGCGCAAAAGGTGCGCACGCTGATCAGGCAGGATTTCGAAAAGGTATTTGCCGAGGGCATCGATCAGATCCTGACCCCGGCCACCCCGTCAGCCGCCTTTGGCCTTGGGGAAATGGCCGATGCCGACCCGATCAAGATGTATCTCAATGATGTATTCACGGTTACGGTCAACCTTGCCGGCCTGCCCGGTGTGTCGGTGCCCGCCGGGCTTGATGCAGGCGGACTTCCGCTTGGCCTGCAACTGATCGGCCAGCCGTGGAACGAGGCGGATATGCTCAACACGGCTTATGCGCTAGAACAAGCTTGTGGTTTTGCCGCAAAGCCCGATCACTGGTGGTAAGGAGAAGAATATGAGGCTCATCAAATTCGGTTTTTTGGCTTTGGCCGGGCTTGGCCTTGCCGGTTGTCAGGAAGAAGCTGGCCTGAGCACCATGTTCCCGCCCATCGGCGGCCCGCCCCCGATTGTGCTGCCCGATTCCGGAGAGCCAACCGACCTGACCCCGCAAAACCCTGACAACGCCACGACCGAAAGCCTGACAGCCGCCGTGGACGAGGCCCTGCAGGCCACACAGCCAGAGGTGGAGCTGGCTGAGGAGCCTGTCGTGACCAACATTGCCCCCGCTACCGGAGAGACAATCGCCTCGGATAGCGGTGTGCTCAATCTGGCTGAGCAAAGCCAGGCCGAACAATTGCGCTTGCGCGAGCTTGATGCGGCTGCGCTGGAGGCGGCAGCGGCCAATCGTGTGGTGATCCAGCCCGGTGAAATGCCCGAGGTGATTGCCAACGTCAATATCATCACCTATGCCCGCGAGACCACCAACGCAGTGGGCGAGCGGATGTATCGCCGCCCCTCCATCCGCCGGGCAGGTGGCGGGCAGTGTCGCAAATTTGACAATGCCGACGACGCCCAGCGCAATTTCCTCGCCAATGGCGGCCCACAAGATGACCCGCTAAACCTTGACCCCGATGGAGACGGCTTCGCCTGCCGCTGGTCCCCCGAGGCATATCGGGCACTGGTACTTAACTGAACCACCTGTCGGTTTTACCATTAAGGCAGTGACTGTGAAACAATCGCGTTCAATGGTAAAACCGATTCAAATCAAACGCAAAACGCCTTAACCCCTGTCGTGCTTTTCGCACGACACGCGCCGACGAGGTGTCCTGAACCAAGGAGGCGCAGCCGACGACTTCAGGCCGCCGAAGGAGGCGCGCGCGGCGGCGCTGCAGTAAAATACGCTGACATTCCGGCAAGCTTGCCTTTTCCTCTGCGGGGCTAAAGCCCCACTCGAAAAAGGCACTTTATCAGCAAAGCTGAACAGTGTCTGGCGACGCCGGTGGCCGAGCTTACGCTCGGTGGTCTTTACCTCCGCCAATATTGAGCCATATTTTGCAGTCCAATCAGCCTATAGTGCCTGCATTTATCTGGAATGAACCTCGATTTTACGATTTCGCCAAGTTACGCAGAACATAATGCAGCACACCGCCATTTTCGACGTATTCGATCTCCACTTCCGTATCAATCCGGCATTTCAGGGTGATCTCCTTCACCGTACCATCGGTATATTCAATCGTGCAGGGCACATCGGAAAGCGGCTTGATATCCCCCTCCAGCCCGGTGATCGAGATGGTTTCATCGCCCGTCAGCCCCAGCGTCTTGCGGTTGTCTTTACCGGTGAACTCAAACGGGATCACCCCCATGCCAACAAGATTGGAGCGGTGAATACGCTCAAAATCCTCGGCAATCACCGCGCTCACGCCGAGCAAGCTGGTGCCCTTGGCGGCCCAGTCGCGGCTGGAGCCAGCGCCATAAAGCGAGCCACCAATCACCACCAATGGGGTGCCCGCCGCCTTATAGGCCATCGCGGCGTCGTAAATCGAGGTCTGCACCCCGTCCGGCCCTTTGGTATAGCCGCCTTCAACCCCGTCGAGCATTTCGTTTTTGATCCGGATATTGGCAAATGTGCCGCGCATCATCACCTGATGATTGCCACGCCGCGACCCGTAAGAGTTGAAATCACGCTGGGAAACCTGATGGTCAAGCAGATATTTGCCTGCCGGGCTGTCCACTGCAAAAGAACCGGCGGGTGAAATGTGGTCGGTTGTCACCATATCCCCGAGCAGCGCCAGAATTTTCGCGCCTTTCACATCCGAAATCACCCCCGGCTCGGGCGACATATCCTGGAAATAGGGCGGGTTTTGCACATAGGTGGAGCTGGCGGGCCAGTCATAGGTCAGGCTGTCGGTGGTTTCCACCGCCTGCCATTTTTCATCGCCAGTGAACACATTGGCGTATTTCTCGATAAACGCCTCGCGGGTCACGGTTGCCTCAACCAGTTCCGCGACCTCACTACTGGTGGGCCAGATGTCCTTCAGGAACACATCATTGCCATCGCGGTCCTGCCCGATCGGCTCGGATGTGAGGTCGATATTCAGATCACCGGCGATGGCATAAGCCACCACCAAAGGCGGCGAGGCCAGATAATTGGCGCGCACATCCGGGCTGATCCGGCCCTCGAAATTGCGATTGCCCGACAGCACGGAGGTGGCCACGAGGTCACCCTCGGCAATCGCCGCGCTCAGCTCTTTTTGAATCGGGCCGGAATTGCCGATACAGGTGGTGCAGCCATAGCCAACCAGATTAAAGCCAAGTTTATCAAGGTCTTGCTGCAAACCGGCTGCCTCAAGATAGGCCGAAACCACTTGGCTACCGGGGGCGAGGGAGGTTTTGACCCATGGTTTGCGGCTCAGCCCCAGTGCTGCCGCCTTGCGCGCCACCAGCCCCGCACCGATCATCACATAAGGGTTGGAGGTATTGGTGCAGCTTGTGATCGAAGCGATCACAACCTTGCCCGACGACATGGTATAATCCTCACCCTTCACCGGCACCTGCTTGTTGAGCGGACGCTTGAAGGTGTTTTCCATCTGCCACTTGAAAGCCTCGGCCGCGCCATTGAGCGCGATGTAATCCTGCGGGCGTTTCGGGCCGGAAATGGCAGGCACGATCGTGCCCATATCAAGGCTCAGTGTATCGGTGTAAATCGGCGCATAATCCGCCCCGCGCCAAAAGCCGTTGGCCTTGGCATAGGCCTCGACGAGCGCAATCCGGTCTTCGTCACGGCCCGAAACACGCAGATAGCGCAGGGTCTCGCCGTCAATCGGGAAGAAACCGCAGGTGGCGCCATATTCAGGGGCCATATTGGCGATGGTGGCACGGTCCGCCAGTGGCAGGTTGTCCAGCCCGGCACCAAAGAACTCCACAAATTTGCCAACCACGCCTTTTTCGCGCAGCAGTTCCACCACTTTCAGCACCAGATCGGTGCCGGTGGTGCCTTCCATCA
>WFQA01000234.1 GCA_015487255.1 Paracoccaceae bacterium
ATGCAGCGCCCGATTGAAGCTCTATTTCAGTCTCTCATACCTGGGATCAGCACCATCACACTTCGTTTTCGCTATTATTCGTTCTTTGCCTGGATACTTGAAGCTTATGCGAAGAATGAGGGAAATACCGACCCATCAGCATTTCGTGTTTTCCAACGGCGGTGCGAGACCTTGTTCGCGCTCATATCCTGTGCTGGCGAGAAAGAGCTCGGTATCGCGGGATCGGACTGGGCAACCATTCAGCTACGCACTGATGCCGAATTCATCGATTTCGCAAATGGCGCTGATCCGGATGCAGACGAGGGTCAGCGATATCTGCGGAATAAAGGTGGGGCATTTGGTGGCATTTACAGCACTCAGATGGCAGAAATGGGATTGCTGCTGCTGAAAGACCCGAAACATCAAATACCAGTCTGCACCAGCCGTGCATTGCCGCTCGCCGAAACTTTCGCTGATGGAAATGGCGAACTATCCGTCCTTTTTTTTAATGCTGTGAAAAATGGGCAAATATCAAAAAGCGAATTGGACCGGCTACATCCGTTAAAGCCATCGGCCATTCCCCTTGGAAGCCCCGAGCACGAACATTTGACCAAGATCCTGCTCGGAGAATTTGAAGACGCCTCGGCCTCGGACGTCATGCGCGGAAGGACGATGTTGATGCTATTGCGCCTTACCGACAGGTTTGGCTCCGTTCCACCCGCAGAGGAGGCGAAATGGGACTGGTATTCCACGAGCAAAAAAATCAGTCCTGATACAGAAACCCAAAATTTGTGGGCCCTATATCAAGCCAGTGACCTGATGCGGCTTGCTTACGAAAGCATTCTGCACGCCGCACTGTCGATCTTGCGCGGTGCCCCATCCAAGCGCGTGACGCTGGACGGCATTACCAATCAACTTGTCGATTACGCACAACCGAAGGAAACTGATTGGGGACAATATTGTTCTGACCTGAGGGCCGGACAGGGGTCAACGCATGATTCTTTCGAGAGAATGCGGGACTCAATAAAGGATGGCTCCGTCATTGAGCAGATAAATTCCACCATTGTTTTGATATCGTCTTTGATCGAAAAAGCACAGGAGCTCGCGAGCCCGCTGGAAACTGCGCTCAATGCGGCTGATTATTTTCAATCTCTTCGCACAGAAGTTTCATTCTTGAATGAAAGGAGCAATTTACCTGCACGAGACGTTCTCTACGACATAATCAGTTCGCGCATTCTAAAGCGGCATTTGTGGGTTGCTTCGCGTAAATTTCGCCACCAAAAAGCCTATACGTTTCTGATGGAGCCTGAGGACGGTCAAATCAGATATCGAAATAATTTCACGGTCGCCCCCAGCAGTCCCAGGATCACCCAAGCGCTAAGATTTCTGGAAGATATGAAACTGATCGATGAGCATGGGCTGACGGATTACGGTCGTGCTGCGGTGAACAGGTCATGAGGTACTTCGAGGCGTTTGGCGAATCTGGATTTCACACGGCTTTTATGACGACTTATTCGTTTGGCGCCCAAGCCTTCGAAGACGTGCCGCTCCCCAGGCTCCGAAGCGCCGGTTGTCGAAACACCTGTGTTCTTGTGGACCGCCAGATGGCGAATTTGGCATTTACAGAAACCGGACCGCCGAAGTTCGCCGGTAGCAGCTATCACCTGATCAAGATTGATGCTCCGGCCGCCTTCCACCCGAAAATTACCCTGTTGCTTGGGGCAAAAAAGGGGCGGTTGATGATCGGCTCGGCCAATCTCACGGCCCCAGGCTTGGGTGGCAACAAAGAATTGATCGCGAGCATAAACTACAGCACGGAACAGCCGGATTTTGCCCCACTCTTTGCGCAAACGCTTGAATACATCAGCAGATATGTTCCCGATGATGACCCTTGGTTCTCTTCCAGCTTGGATCGAGCCCGGCGCTGGACGCCCTGGATCAACACTTCTGACCCGAGCTTTGAAATAGCGCCAAACCCGGCAGACAAGATGGCAATCATCCTGGATCGTCCAGGCATTACGATCAAGGATCAGATTGCAGGGCATATCGGCGATGATCAGATAGAGCGCCTTATCGTGCTCTCCCCGTTCTGGGACAAAAAGCTTGAAGGCTTGAGGCAGCTTCGCGAAACTTTGGGAAGTCCACCAACGGATTTGCTCATCGAAAACGAACGAAGTGGCTTTCCAAAAAACATGCTTGGCAGCCTACAGAACACTCATGTGTTTGACGCCGCAAGTTTTTCCGACAATCGCCCGATTCACGCCAAGCTGATTATCGCCCAAGGTCAGAACTGGGATCATGTAATTTCCGGAAGCATCAATTGCTCATATCCAGCCCTGTTGGGGTTAACCGGGCAGAACGGAAATGCTGAAGCTGGGGTTTATCGCCGGGTCCCCAGAGGAACCACCCTGGACGCTCTTGGCCTGTCCGGATACACCATGGCCCGCCTTGAGGCCGATGAAATCAAAGAGATGGTATTGGATGCTGCTGATCAGACCAATGAGAATAATAGCATAATTGACGGCGGAGAGATGACCATTTCCAGCGGTCAACTGAGATGGGCGCCCCCCAATACGCAACGACACAACCCGGATTTGATGGCGCTTTTTACGCGCGACGGCGAAAGATTTTCTGATCCTATCTCAGCTGAGAAGCTCACCAAAGGTCGTGTGACGGTTGATCTCGAGGGTAATAGGCCAAAATACGGAATCTTGCATTTCTCAAACGGATCATTGTCAGCACCGGTGCAAATCGTTGATCTCGATATTTTGCCGGCCAGAACTCAAAAAATACATGGGGGACGAAAAAAGAAACTTCTCGATTCCCTTGATGAAACGCAATTCGAAGATCTGGCCCTGATCGAAATTCTGAGCCAACTCGAAACCCTTGATGCGGAGGAGGAACCCGACCCGTCAAAAACTCATATTAAAGGCCGGGGCAACCAAACCAACGAGGGCAACCCAAGCGAATTCAGCAAGCTCCCATATGAAGAGTTCGTTCGTGCCCGTGTTTTGGCCCAAAACAACAATGCCCTTAGCGTTGGTGGTTCCGTTCAAGCATCCCAAAACTCGGCCAATTATGTTGGCATGACACTTAACAGATTGATCGGCCTGGTGGGGCCGGACCACGACGACAGTGAGGACGACGAATTCCTTGTAAAATCTGAAAATGATCTTTCACCCATTGAGCCGCAAAATCCAGAAGATGCAGACACCGAGGGGTTCCTGCCCTTACATGAAAAAGAAAAAACAGCCGCCACGATAAAAACCGCTAGCTCTCGCGCCACGGCTGCCAAGATTAAGCAAGCTGTCGATGCCTTTGAAAAGCGCTGCCAAACCAAATCCAAAGAACCGGTCGGAACAGCTGAGCTCGTACGGTTGCGTGCATTGCTGCACATCATTCTGGCCTACGCACAACCAACCTTTGGGAAACCCAATCCCAATCAGATACTGCCGCCCTACACCAAAGAAGGCTCAGATTGGCCACGGCTCATTGGGCGGCTGCTGATGCAGCATTTTGGAAATTCACCGCTAGTTCAGAGATTGCATGTCGCAACTGATGAAAACGAACAGCGTCGGGTCATCGAATACTTCGCCACAGCGTCATGGGCAGCAAAAGAAGCTGTTTCCTCTGTGAAAACCAATAGTGAGGCATCAGTTCTGAGAAAACCGATCGAAAGGTTGGCGGTAGATATCGAAGCGCATGTACGGCGATACATTTCGTCCGATGCAGCTGACAGTGAATACTTCCAAGAATTGACCGCAAAAATGGGCAGCCGTTACGACCGCAAAACATGATCGAATGGCTCGGATTCGGGCAAATCAACGGAGAGAGGAATCTGCACAAAATCCCCCCAGTTTACCGAAGGATTTCGCGCCAAAACGTCCCCTTCCGGTTTCTCTAATCGAACGAGAGGATTTGACACGGCTGCAACCGGTCGGGCGCGAAATTCACGAAAAACCCTTGTTTTATTGAACTTTTGGGAACCGACCTCAAACGCCCCGAAGGTCGGTCGAATAGAGAGAAACGGGGGTTAGAGAGCATCGCGAGGAGTTTCGGCATTCTCGCGGGTTCGGTCGCCAGACCTAAACCCCTTTGAAACATAAAGAAAATAACCCCCACATCGGGGCACATTCGCGTTTCAATGAAGGCAAGTGGCGGTGGACACGACATAGAAAAAGTTTTGTCTCGTGTGCGGGGTCGAATAGTGGCAAAATTCGCGATAAGTGCGCGTAGTTTCATTCTCTTATTCATGTATCAGCGTGGGAATTTTCGGTTATCCTCTAGGCGTTTAGAAGCTCCTCGCATGCCATAGTATTATTGCTCCCGTTTCATCAAGACAGGGCAAGAGCGCGTTCCAGATCATCATGTTCGAATGCACTGGTCATTCGGGTGATTTCGGCCTCGCGGGCACCCCGGCCCTGGGCAAAGTCGCGCCAGTTCCGGACCACCTCCGCCACCGCCCCAATAATTCGGTCGCAGTCCACAGCCTTCAGGGAAAACTCCTCCGCCACCGAGCGCAGGAGCTCGACCGAGCAGGTGCCGTCATCGAAATCGATGTTTGTGGATAGAATGCGCGGCTTTACATCCGCAGGCGTCGGGTTGATGTCGTATGCCGGTGACAGGTTCCAGCCTTGCTGCCCCTGCCACAAAAACCCGTGGTTACGCAGATGGTCATCGGTGTTCGAGACCAGAATTGAAAAGGCGATGCGCCGGAAAAGCTCGGTTTTGTCGGCACTCGCATTCGCACCTTGTTCACTGAGCGCATCGACAATTTCCAGATAGCTGCCCCGCTCGCCATCCCTGTGCTGGGTCATCGACATGGCGGAAAGAAACGGGATCCGCATTCCGCCCTGCCGATCGAACCGGCGGGACAGGAATATCGGCCGCCCGTCGTTTTCAATGATGTCGTGCTGTGCCACAGTGATCCCGCAAGCTGCGGCCATGTCGAGCGCAATCGCCTCCCAACGCTCCAATGAATAATTGTCGGTTTCCTTGGGGAACTTGGCAATCGACAAAGCGCCATGCTGGTCGATCACCGATGCCTTGGGACGTGCACCGCCAAGCGATGATCCAGGGGCAAAAATCAGCAGCAGGTCCTCGTCGGTTTCCTCGCCCCGCAATATGCGCTCGGAAGCACGCAGCAGATCTCCCAACGCGACTGTTCCGGGCACACCTATGGCCTGTGGGGCCTGAAACTCTTCCTCACCCGCCCAGCGAAACCTGAGCGCCCCCAGCCGCGTTTCATCGGAGACTCCCAGCAGAAAATCTATCTCGTGCAGAGTGCGCACCGGCCGGCCTTCGGTTTCTGCCGCGCGGCGTTCCCGGCGGCGCATCAGGGTCCGCCCCCATGTATCGGGTGCGGAATCTCCAAGCGTGCCGAACATCTCCTGCCCGGCTGGCGGGCGAAAAACGCCTGGCCCCTTGGGAAGGCCCGGATCAATAGAAAAGCTTGCAGTCGAAGCCAGCCAATCCGGATCATATTCGAACGTCACGCTTTCACGGCCGCGCGCCGGATGGCGGCGCATCAGGCCAACGGGCAGGCATTGACCTTGCCAGTCCAGAAACACCTCTACATCAGCCATCGTCCGATACCTTCACATTCCTGTTTCGTTTTCGTGGACCCGAGGCGCGTTTTGGCAGGTCCTCGAACAGAATGTTCTGCGCCGTGGTATCCTTGGACGGGTCGGCAACCTCGGCCAGATTCTCGAGAAGATTGAGGGCCTGCAGGACGGATGCAAGGATTCCGACACTCACCCCCGGATCCCCCTTTTCAATCCGGGCAATGGTGGGGCGGCTCGTCGCCGCACGCTGGGCGACGATGTCCATCGGAAGCTTGCGCCGCAGCCGGGCAGCGCGGATATCCTCTCCCAGTTTACGCAAAGCGCGCCGGGATGCCGGTGGTGGCCGATGTGGTGTTGGCATGACGAAACCTTCGAATTACATTAAGAGGCTACTATGTAACATGAAGCTAGCTTTATGGCAAGGATATCGGCTTCACACGACGTTTCGATGCCCATGAACCCGCTTTCGATGAACCAAGAGCTAAAATGGCACACTCGCCCTCGTTCTTCCTTGCAATCTTGGAACAAAATTCCAATTTTGCAAGGTAAACCACTCCCGATCCACAAGACGATTTCCCCCTAACACATTGGAAGAACTTTCTTTCTTTTCTTTCCAACTTGATACACCCCGAAAGCTACGCAAATGTCACCTCGACAAGCGACGGGGTGAGTTGCTCAGATTTCTAGGGCCTCCCTCAGGATCATCGCGAAGCCGGAAATTGACCATAAGGAGAAAACAATGGAAATCAGACACATGAACCAAAACGTACTTGCGTCCCGCTGGGCCATTTCACCCCGCACGCTGGAACGCTGGCATTGGGCCGGTGAAGGCCCCCAATTCATCAAGCTGGGTGGGCGGGTTGTGTACAGGCTCAAGGATGTGGAAGCCTTCGAAGCCGAGCAAATTCGTCAGGCAACTCCGAATGTGTCGCTATCTCAAGAAATGGCGGGCAATCTGGTAATGATGCCGCGTGGTGCAGCCGGTTAATCACCCAACGTCGGCACAGGTCCGAAACCCTCGAACGCATACGCATTTAAAAACTGCCGTCCGGCAAAGGCGCGCCGCTCGATTTCGGGCAACCCCGCTTCGTGACAAACATCCATCCAATCGTGGCGGATCACATCCACCACATGGTCGATCATTTCCCGCGCCTCACCTTCGCGCAGAAGGAATTTTCCAGCCGCATTCAGGCAGGTTTCAAGGCGGGCACGTCGATCCCTGTTTGCAACAATCATCGCCTGATTGGCCTCATGCGCCGTGCGGACCTGCGGGGCGATGTCATATGCCGGGGTCAGCGTCAGCATGTCCCCGTCCCAGAAGACGGCATGGTTGCGGGCGTGGTCGTCGGTATTCCCCACAAGGATGTTGAGCACCAGACGCAAGAACAATTCGCGCAAGCTTTCCTTTGGCCTCGTGAAGCGCGCGCGGATCTGGTCGGCCAATTCACCATAGGACAAATGATGCGCCGACATTTCGCTTTCGCCCAAAATCGTCAGGGCCGAAACCATAGCGCGGCGGGTCCAGCCGCGCGCGCTTGGCACGCGGTCAAACCGCTCCACGATCAAGGCGTCCTTGCCGAGCGCTTGCACTAGTTCGACAGGAGCCACATTGACCCCGATGCGCGCCGCCAGCCGCATGGCGATGAATTCGGCCTTCACCATGCTTATCACGTCGTTGTTGGCCGAAAATTTGACGATCAGCTTGCGCCCGTCATCATCGAGCAACGCCTTGGGGCGCGCGCCGCCGATCGAGCTGCCATGCAGAATTGCCTGCGCTAGTTGCGCGGGCACCGGTTTGCCTGCCTCGACATTACCGGCGAACTCGGCCAGATCATCGAGGGTTGCTGTCCCGCCGCCGCGGGCGACATATTCTATTGCCGAAGCCTGAAAATCCAAAGCACCGATCCGGTCAGAACCGGATTCCAGCATGTAAACCAGATCGCTGAGCTCCACATCCACAGCATCTGCCCCTTTGCGGCCAGTCAAGCGGTTGATGATAACGCGCCGCCCCCAGCGGTCCGGAAGGCCGTCACGCAGGCAATTTGCCATATCCAGCGGTCCAAGCGGCGCTTGCACCCCCGCCTGCAACGGCAGTTCGGGCAGATAAAGCGGGATGGCGTTTTCGCGTGCCAGATACGAACGCCCATAGGCGAAATCATACCGCGTGCCCTCGGCCACAATCCGACCGGCGACGACCGGCTCAACCTCGCCCGGCAGCCATGTCCAGACAAAAACCTCGCGCGGCTCAGAAATCATCATCTACATCTTTGCGGGTTTTGCGAATGGATTTCGGCAGCAGGGCCAGCGTATCGCGCAGGCGCCCAAGTTCGCGGGGTGATACGCCTTCATCGCCAAAAACCGGCACACCGAGCAGAACCGCAAGCTCCAGCACCAACCCGATTTCCGCCCTGGGGTTCCCCGCCTCGATGGCCTGCAAGGTCGAGCGGGAAATGCCGACCCGTTTGGCCATTTCCGCCTCGGTGAACCGCCGCTCCTTGCGGGCGATACGGACCTGCGCTGCCAGATATGCAATGGCCCGCTCGGTTTCGCGGGAATATGTTCGAATGTGCTTAGCCATCGTTTAGACCGTTATATTGGGCGTGAATAGCCGTTGTGAAGGTTTTAACGGTCATAGCTGTATTTGACTAGCAAGTCAAATACCGCGTTACCTTGCATTGCGGGCGATGACATCAGATACTGAGAGCGCAGAATAGCTGGAATCCGGCGCATCATAAGCGTCCTTGATCGCCCCCTTGAGTAATTCGACTTCGGAAACGATGGCATAATGCGTGCTGCGCCCGCCACCGGGTCCTTTTTCCATCAACCCATGCCCTAACAAAGCCGCAATATCCCGATTGGCGCTGTCCTGAGAGCACTTCCCGATTTTCGCCCATTTCGACGACGTCATCTTGCCGTCAACCCCGTCCAGCATTCGGCCCAGAACCTTGATCTGGCGATCGCTCAGTGAAACTGTCGCCGCACGCTCCCAGAATTTGGCCTTGAACGTCACCGACGACAACAGGCCCTGCGCACCGTCAATGGCGCGGTGCAGGCAGC
>WFQA01000235.1 GCA_015487255.1 Paracoccaceae bacterium
CATTTTGTCTGAGCGCAATTTATTCCAAAAACCGGTTCCCACTTTTTGGATTGCGCTTTAATGCCCGAACTCGCCATTACCGCGCTGCAACTTTCGCATTTCCGCTCCTATAAGCATGCGCGCATTGAGCCGGATACAGGTATCACAGCGCTATATGGCACCAACGGAGCGGGCAAAACCAATATTCTTGAAGCTATTTCCATGCTCTCCCCCGGGCGTGGTTTGCGCCGGGCTGCGCCGGGTGAGATCATACGCCAGCCCGAGGCGCTGGGCTGGAAAGTTACTGCTGAATTGCATAGTCTTTCGGAAAGGCACGAGATCAGCACATGGGCCGAGGGCGAAGCCAGCCGCAATGTGGAGATCGACGGCAAAAAGGCCACGCAGGTGGCACTGGGGCGCCTGGCGCGCATGGTCTGGCTGGTGCCGGTGATGGACAGGCTCTGGGTTGAAGGCGCAAGTGAGCGCCGCCGCTTTCTGGATCGCATGGTGATGAGCTTCCACCCCAGCCATGCCGAGGCCACGCTTTCCTATGAAAAATCCATGCGCGAGCGCAACCGGCTGCTGAAGGATCAAGTGCGAGATACGGCATGGTATGATGCGCTGGAAATGCAAATGGCGATAAGCGGGGCAGAGATCGCCAACAACCGCGCCGATGTGCTTGCCCGCCTGCAAATCGCGCAAGACGGGGCCAAAACCATCTTCCCCACCGCCGCACTGACCCTGATAAACGCAGAGCCTGCAACGGCAGCCGATTTGCGCGAAGCTTTCAGCGCGGGCCGGGAAAGGGATCTCAGCGCGGGGCGGAGCCTGAACGGCCCGCATCGGGTGGATCTGCAAGCGATTTATCTGGCCAAGGGGGTTGAGGCGCGCTCTTGCTCCACCGGCGAGCAAAAGGCGCTGCTGATCTCGCTTATTCTGGCCAATGCCCGCGCCCTGCGCGATGATTTTGGCGCCGCGCCAATTCTGTTGCTGGATGAGGTCACCGCCCATCTCGATGAAACGCGCCGCCATGCCCTGTTTGACGAGATCGAAGCGCTCAAGGCACAGGCATGGCTCACCGGCACCGGCCCCGAGCTTTTTGAAGCGCTGCAAGGCCGGGCGACAATCCTGAAGGTGATCGAATCCGAAAGCGGCTCGCTGATTGGTTAAATGAGCGGTACCAGTGGCACGTTGAGGCAGCCCGAAAGCAGCGTTAAACTTGCAAAAATGAATGTCAGCTTTACCATTGTATTCTCCAGTTCGGGCGGGTGACCTTGGCAGGTTATAGCAGCCTGCCGAGCAAAACAACTGGCGACCGGCAATATAGGCCAGTTGCGACTTATAGAACGGGCAGAACCGTATAAAGGCAGCCTGAAAGCCCCACTGCCACTCCGGTCAACATTGCGGCCCGCATGGCCCTTCTGGTATAAAAACGGTGCATTTCATATCTCCGGCAATATCCTGTTGGCTATCCTTCTCCCTGCAAACATACATCTTTCCCATGAGAAAATCCACGCTTTGCATTTGCGGGTTTTGTTTGCGCCTTCCCCAAATGCGTTAACCGCCAATGCCTGATTTTTTGCAAGAAAACCCAAGCTAAGAAAGCAGCTATTTTCCGCCCGCAGGGCGTGACATTCCCGGTAAAATCCCATATATTGCGGGCAATTATCAAGGGATATACCAGATGTCAGACGAGCAGCAAATGCCAGAAGAATATGGCGCTGATTCTATCAAGGTTCTCAAGGGCTTGGAGGCGGTTCGCAAGCGCCCCGGCATGTATATCGGCGATACGGATGATGGCTCCGGCCTGCACCATATGGTGTATGAGGTGGTCGATAACGGGATCGACGAAGCCCTGGCGGGCCATGCCGATACCGTGTCGGTCACCATCCATGCCGACGAGAGCGTTTCGGTGAAGGATAATGGCCGTGGCATCCCGGTGGGCATCCATGAGGAAGAAGGTGTTTCGGCGGCTGAGGTGATCATGACCCAGCTGCATGCCGGCGGCAAGTTTGACAGCAATTCCTACAAGGTTTCCGGCGGCTTGCACGGGGTTGGGGTCTCGGTGGTCAATGCATTGTCAGATTACCTTGAGCTGCGCATCTGGCGTGATGGCAAGGAGCATGTGGCGCGCTTTGAGCATGGCGATACGGTGGAGCACCTCAAAGTGGTGGGCGATACCGATGAAACCGGCACCGAAGTGCGGTTTCTGGCTTCGCTCGATACGTTTTCCAGTCGCGATTTCAAGTTCGCCACGTTGGAGCATCGCCTGCGCGAGCTGGCCTTCCTCAACTCGGGCGTGCGCATAACCTTGCGCGATGAGCGCCCGGCCGAGCCGCTTGAGGTCGAGATGATCTATGAAGGCGGGGTGCGGGAATTTGTGCGCTATCTTGACCGCTCAAAAACCCCGGTCTTTGATCAGC
>WFQA01000236.1 GCA_015487255.1 Paracoccaceae bacterium
CATCCTCTATATCCAGATGGCAGGCCAGCATATTGGCCAGCCCGCCAACCTCGCGCCCGCCCATGGCATTGGGCTGGCCGGTGACAGAAAACGGCCCCGCGCCGGGCTTGCCAATGCGCCCGGTGGCCAGATGGCAGTTGATGATCGCATTGACCTTGTCGGTGCCACAGACCGACTGATTAACCCCCTGAGAATAAACCGTCACCACCTTTTCGGCATTGATCCAGAGGTCATAAAAGGCGGCGATTTCATCCGCCTTCAGCCCTGTATTGGCAACATCCTGCGCCCGCGCCGCCGTTAGTGCCGCCTCAAAACCATTGACATGGGCATTCACATAAGCCTCATCCACCGCGCCTTTTGCCGCGATTTCAGCCAGCAGCCCGTTAAACAGCGCGCCGTCCCCATCCGGCGCGATGGCAAGGTGCAGATCACCCTCTTTGGCGGTGGCGGTTTGGCGGGGGTCAATCACCACCAGCTTCATTTCCGGCCGCGCGGCCTTTGCCGCCATCAGCCGCTGAAACAGCACCGGGTGGCACCATGCCAGATTGCTGCCCACCAGCACCACCACATCCGCCTGCTCGAAATCCTCGTAATTGCCCGGCACCGTATCACTGCCAAAGGCCCGCTTGTGCCCGGCCACCGACGAGGCCATACAAAGCCGCGAATTGGTGTCGATATTGGCCGCGCCGATAAACCCCTTCATCAGCTTGTTGGCGACGTAATAATCCTCGGTCAGGATTTGCCCGGAAACATAAAACGCCACGCTGTCCGGGCCATGGGCGGCCACCGCCTTGCTAAAACCGTCAGCAACCAGATCAAGCGCGGCATCCCAGCTACGCTCCACCCCGTTTATGCGCGGCACCAGCAGGCGGCCTTCCAACCCCAGCGTTTCACCCAGGGCGGCTCCCTTGGAGCACAGGCGGCCAAAATTGGCCGGGTGCTCGGGGTCTGCCTTTATGGTGCCATCAGGCGTGGCCAGCAACCCGCAGCCAACACCGCAATAGGGGCAGGTGGTGCGTGTCGGCTTCATGCAGCGGGCCGGTTCAGCAGATGGGTGGCATCAAGCAATATGCGGCCGTTTTCCAGCTTGAGCGCATAGGTCTTCACCTCGCCCTCGTCCGCTCCCTTGGCCAGCCCGGTTTTCAGATCAATCACCCAGCCATGCAGCGGGCAGGTGACCGAGGCATCATGCACCAGCCCCTCGGAGAGCGCGCCGTTTTTATGCGGGCAGGCATCATCCAGCGCAAAGACCCGGTCATCATGGGTGCGAAAGATCGCCACGCAGCCGTGGCGGGTTTTCACCACCCGTGCGCCGCGCGGGGGGATGTCCGTCAGGGCGGCAATGTCTATCCAGTGGCTCATTGAGCTGCCTCCAATGTCAGGTCCGCCAGGGGGGGCCAGGTTGGGTCTTCGTTTTCACGCTTGGCCAGTGCCGCCCACGGATCGGCCCGGTAAACCGATTGCGAAAGCTCGAAACGCGCGCACAGCTTGGCGCGGTTATCCGTATCATCCACCACCTGCGCGATCACCCAATCCAGCCCGACCTTGGCCACCCATTTATAGGGCCGGTCAAGATAGCGGGCGTTTTCGCGGTAAAGCTGGATGAAGGCCACCGCCAGGTCCATCGCCTCCTGCTCGGTGGCCACCTTGGCCAGCGCTTCGGTCTTTTTCAGATCCATCCCCGCCGCCCCGGCCACGCCAACCTCATAACCGCTATCAACACAGATGATCCCCACATCCTTGCAGGTGGCCTCGGCGCAGTTTCTCGGGCAGCCCGACACCGCCAGCTTGACCTTATGCGGGGTCCAGCTGCCCCAGAGGGTTTTTTCCAGCTTGATGCCCAGCCCGGTGCTGTCTTGCGTGCCAAAGCGGCAGAAATCGGAGCCGACACAGGTTTTGACCGTGCGCAACCCCTTGGAATAGGCATGGCCCGAAACCATGCCCGCCGCATTGAGATCAGCCCAGATTTCGGGCAGGTCGTCTTTTTGCACGCCCAGCAGGTCTATGCGCTGGCCGCCGGTAACATGCACAGCGGGCACGTTGAATTTATCAGCCGCGTCGGCAATGGCGCGCAGCTCGTCAGGGGTGGTCATGCCGCCCCACATGCGCGGCATCACGCTGAAGGTGCCGTCTTTTTGAATATTGGCGTGGTTGCGCTCATTCACCAGCCGGCTTTGCTCGTCGTCCTTATATTCCAATGGCCATTCGACCAGCAGGTAAAAATTGAGCGCCGGGCGGCAGGTGGCACAGCCGCACGAGGTTTTCCAGCCACATTCCTGCATCACCCCGGCCATGGTTTTGAGCTGGCGGGATTTGATGATCTGGCGCAGGTCCTCATGGGTGAGATCGGTGCAGCCACAAATGGGCCGGGCCTTCGGGGCTTCAAAGCCATCGCCCAGCGTTGCCACCAGCAACTGCTCGACCAGCCCGGTGCAATTACCGCATGAGGCCGAGGCCTTGGTTTGCGCCTTCACCGCGCCGAGGTCATCCGCCCCGGCATTGATCGCCATCACAATGGTGCTTTTGCACACGCCGTTGCAGCCGCAAATCTCCGCATCATCCGGCAGCGCGTTGACCGCAGCCAAAGGGTCAGCCGACGCGCCCCCCTGAAAGCCGGGGCCAAATATCAGGGTTTCGCGCATATCGGCAATATTAGTGGCCTCTTTGAGCAGGCCAAAAAACCAGGCGCTATCCGTGGTATCGCCATACATGACCACACCGATAATCCGCTCATCCCGCAGGATGATGCGCTTGTAGACCCCGCGCGCGGGATCACGAAAAACAATATCCTCGCGGCCATCGCCCTCGGCAAAATCGCCAACCGAAAACAGATCAACCCCGGTGACCTTGAGCTTGGTCGAAACCGCCGGGGCGACAAAGCCGGCCTGCTGGCCGGTCAGGGTTTTGGCCAGCACCTTTGCCATATCATAAAGCGGCGCAACCAGCCCGTAGACCACCTCGTCATGCTCAACACATTCGCCAAGCGCATAGATGGCCGGGTCAGAGGTCTGCATCTGGTCATCCACCACGATGCCACGCTCCACATGCAGCCCGGCATCAACCGCGATGCGGCTCTCCGGGCGGATACCCGCGGCCATCACCACCAGATCGGCCCCGATGATGGTGCCATCTTCCAGCAACACCGCATCGGCGCGCTCATGGCCCAATATCGCCTTGGTATGGGCATTGCACACCACGTTTATGCCCCGGCTTTCCAGCTCCTTTTGCAGCAGATAGCCCGCTGCCGCGTCGAGCTGACGCTCCATCAGGTGGCCCATCAGGTGCAGCACCGTCACCCGCATGCCCTGCGCCTTGAGCGCCGCTGCCGCCTCCAGCCCCAACAGCCCGCCGCCGATGATCACCGCCTCGCCGCCTGTCTTGGCGGCGGCAAGCATGGTTTCCACATCATCCATATCCCGAAAGCCGATCACGCCGGGCAGGTCATTGCCCATCACCGGAATGAAAAACGAGGCTGATCCGGTGGCGATCACCAGCTTGTCATACTCACACACCCCGCCCGCGCTGATCACCCGCTTTTGCTTGCGGTCGATCTTCACCACCGCCTCGTTAAAACGGCAGGTGATGGCGTTTTCTCGATACCAGTTGCCATCATGGGTGACGATCTCGTCATAATCTTTCTCACCGGACAGCACCGGGCTGAGCATGATCCGGTTATAGTTGCCGCGCGGTTCAGCACCAAAAAGGGTGATGTCATAAGCCTCCGGCGCGCTTTTCAGCAAAACCTCCAGCATGCGGCCCGAGGCCATGCCCGCCCCGATCACAACTAATTTCTGCGCCATTTCCACCCTCCAGCGGTTTTGATTCGTATCGGGCCAATATCTACGCCTTGAAAGCGTTGCTGTCTGTTGCTAAGAAATCAGCTATGCGTTGCAAAAAGCGCAACACCATAAAAGGGCCTGCTCCATGCGCCATCTTACCGTGCTTAAATATATCGAAAAAATCGCCCGCACCGGCTCTTTGCGCAGCGCGGCCGAGGAGCTGGGCATTACCGCCTCCGCGCTGGACCGGCGGATATTGGGGGTGGAAAAGGAGCTTGGGGTGGAGATTTTCGAACGCCACCCATCGGGGCTGCGCCCCAATATCGCCGGGGAGATCCTGCTCAAGCATATCCGTGACCAACTGGCGGATATGGACCGGGTCAAATCCCGCATTGCCGATCTGACAGGCATGCGCGCGGGGCATATCAACATCGCCGCCACCCGCGAAGTGGTGCAGTATTTTTTGCCCGCGCAGATCAAGGCGCATATGGCGGCCTTTCCGGCGGTCACCTTCGGGGTGCAGCTTTATGAGCGCGGCGAGGCGGAGGCCTCGTTGCTCGACAACAGCAACGATATCGCGATCATCTTTGAGCCGCTGCGCCATAAAGAGCTGCAAACCGTGGGGGCAACGCCGCAGAAAATGTATTGCATCATGGCCGAGGACCACCCGCTGGCGGGGCGGGACAAGCTGCGGATCTATGAATGCGCCGATTACCCGCTTTTGCTGCCCAAACGGCCCGAGGGCATTCGCGAAGTGCTGGATAATATCGCGGCTAAGGTCGGGCTGACCCTCGAGCCGGCCCTGCAATCCAACAGCCTCGATCTGCTGCGGCTGATGTCGCAGGACAGCATGAGCCTGAGCTTTGCGCTGGAGGTCAACCTGCGCCCGGAGCTGGCGCGGGACCGGATGGTTTCTGTGCCGCTTGATCTACAGGGCACCCCGCCGGGGCGGCTGGTGATGGGCTATCTGCGCGGCCGCACCCTGCCGGTGGCGGCCGCGCGGTTTCTGGAAGGCGTAAACCGGGCTAACGTGCAAAAATTCGACCCGTAATGATGCCGGCTACGGCACGGCGGTTTTTTTCAGCCACGCCGCGATTTCACGCAGCGCCTGCATGCCCTGGGGGATTGCCTTGGTCATGCTGATAAAGCCGTGAATTTGCCCCGGATAATGCCGGTGGGTCACGTCCACCCCGGCCTCTTGCAGCTTTTTCACATAAATTTCGCCATCATTCACCAGCGGGTCAAACCCGGCGGTCAGCATATAGGTGATGGGCAGATCGGCAAAATTATCACCAAACATCGGTGAAAGGCGGGGGTCTTTCTTATCTGTCCAGTCGCCGAGATAAGTGCTCATGAACCATTCTATCATTTCGGGGGGCAGCATATAATCCTCGCCATGCTCCGCTACCGAAGGGTTGGACAGGGTCACATCGAGCACCGGGTAGATCAGCACCTGAAACGCCACTTTCGGGCCATCCCTGCCTGCCATCTGCTGGGCGGTAACCGCCGAGAGATTGCCCCCCGAGCTATCGCCCCCCACCCCGATGCGGGCCGGGTCCAGCCCCAGCTCTCCGGCGCGCTTGACCACCGCATTAAAGGCCGCCTGGCAATCTTCCGGCGCGGCGGGGAACGGGTCTTCCGGGGCGTGGCGGTAATTGACCGCAATCACCACCCCGCCCCACCATTTGGCCAGCTTGCAGCAGGTATGGTGGTGGCTTTCCAGATCGCCCTGCATGAAACCGCCGCCATGAAAATAGAGCATCGCCGGCTGCGCCCCGGTTGCGTCGGGGTTATCGCTGTAAAGCCGGGCCTCCAGCGGCCCGTCCGCGCCGTCAAGGGTCAGGTCCTGAATCTTTGCCACCTTGACCTTGACGTCAAGCTTGTCGGCGATGTCACGCAGCATCTTGCGGCCATCCTCAACGCTGGGAATCCCGTCTTTCTCGCGCATGTGTTTGACCAATTTGCCCATCGCATAGGCTTTCGGGTCTATCATTTCACCACGATATATATCGCGCTTCGGGCTGATTCGCGCCACCAGCCCTGCCGGCATCAATGCCATCAGGGTCCGGCCAATCGTTGTTAATTTTCCCATTTTTTATCCCTCGCCAATTCCTGTTGGCGCAATAATAACACGGCTTTGGAGAAAATCCACAATTTCGGGGCCAGCTCATGCGGGCAGGGGTTTGCCCCACAGGTCATAGTCGGAGGCCTCGTCAACCTCGACCGTCAATATATCGCCAATGGTCAGGCCCTCGAAGCCCTCATCAATAAACAGGTTGCCGTCGATCTCTGGCGCATCACCCCATGTGCGGCAGGTGGCACCCTCGGTGTCGATATCATCCACGATCACCTCCAGCTTTTTGCCAATTTTGGCGGCCAGTTTCGCCTCCGATATCGCTTGGGATTTCTGCATGAAGCGGTCCCAGCGCTCCTGCTTCAGCTCGTCGGGGATGTGGCCCGGCAGATCATTGCTGCGCGCCCCCGCCACGTTTTCATATTGAAAGCAGCCCACCCGGTCGAGCCGGGCTTCATCGAGCCAGTCCAGCAGGTGCTGGAACTCGGCCTCGGTCTCGCCGGGGTAGCCAACGATGAAGGTGGAGCGCAGGGTGATATCGGGGCAGATCGCCCGCCAGCGCGCGATTTCGTCAAGCGTGCGCGCGCTCGCCGCCGGGCGGGCCATGCGCCTGAGCACATCCACATGGCTATGCTGGAAGGGGATGTCGAGATAAGGCAGGATAAGCCCTTCAGCCATCAGCGGAATCAACTCGCGCACATGCGGGTAGGGGTAGACATAATGCAGCCGCACCCATGCGCCAAGCGAGCCAAGATCGCGGGCGAGATCGGTGATATGGGCGCGGTGGCCGTTGGCCTCGGCATATTTGAGGTCGAGCCCATAGGCGGAGGTATCCTGCGAGATCACCAGCAGCTCTTTCACCCCGGCATCCACCAGCCTTTCGGCCTCGCGCATTACCGCATGGGCCGGGCGGCTGCTAAGCTTGCCGCGCATATCGGGAATGATGCAGAACCTGCATTTGTGATTGCAGCCCTCCGATATTTTCAGATAGCTGAAATGGCGCGGGGTGAGCGAAACGCCGCTGGCCGGCAGCAGGTCAACAAAAGGATCAGGCGAAGGCGGCACGGCTTTATGCACCGCATCGAGCACCTGCTCATACTGGTGCGGGCCGGTTACCGCCAGCACGGAAGGGTGGGCACCGATGATATAATCCGGCTCGGCCCCGAGGCAGCCGGTCACGATCACCCGGCCATTCTCGGCCAGCGCCTCGCCGATTGCGGCAAGGCTCTCGGCCTTGGCCGAATCCAGAAAGCCGCAGGTGTTGACCACCACCGCATCAGCCCCGGCATAATCGGGCGAGATCGCATAACCCTCGGCGCGCAGCCGGGTCAGTATCCGCTCGCTATCCACCAGCGCCTTGGGGCAGCCAAGGCTGACCATGCCGATTTTGGGGCCGATTTTGGGCTGACCATCGCGCAATGCTTCAGGCACGCGGGCACGAGCCTGATCGGGGCGCAGGTCGGGGGGGTTGCTGCTCATGGGCTTACCGTGGCGCATAGCGGCCCAAGCCTGGGCGGGCTGTCAATAACCAACAACATCTTTATACATCTCCCGCTCTTTGCCAAAATAGTAGCGCAAGACCCCGCGCGCCTCGATCACACTGCGTATAATGCCGCCCTTGTTCAGATACTGGAGGGTGAAATCTGTGTCCTCCCCACCGACAAAACGAAAGCGGTGGTCATATTTCAACCCCATTCCATCGGGTGAAAATACCGTGCGTTTCAGCGCGATATTCCCTCCGGCTGTCCGTTTGATCCTGCGCCCTGTCGGCGCGGTGTTGAACGGCGGCGGGTGCGGATACCAGTCAGGGGATTGGGGGTTTTTGCCGCGCAGCCAGTTGCCAAGGAAAAAATGCGTATCCGGGTAATCCGATATCGCTTTTGCCATATGCTGCAGCCAGTCCCGGCTGATGGTGACATCATCATCAATGCAGCCGATCCAGTCCACCCCCAGCGCCAGCGCCTCTGTCAATACCCGGTTGCGGGCACAGGTCAGCCCGGCGACAGGCTCGACCACATAGGTGATTTTTGCCCGGGTTTTAAGTGATTCCATCAGCGCGGCATATTGCGGCTGATCGTCGTTTTCGACCACCAGAATGGAAAAACCCACCCCATCGGGAATATCAAGTGACAAAATTGATTCAAGCGCCTGTTTCAGCAGCACCGGCCGCCGGCGCGAGCAAAGGGCAAAGCAGAAAGAAATATCGGTCATGGCAGCTGGCTTATCCGGGTTCATGAGGTTGACCTAAACACTTTTGCCACAGGTTGAGAACATTTTTTTCAGGCGGAAATTATTTGACTGGCCTAATGGTGATTATCCGTGTAGAAGCAGAATTGCCTAAGGGCAACCTTAATTGCGCAATATCTAAGGAAGAAAAAAATGAAAACTCTTAAACTCGCCATTCTCGGCGTTCTTGCAGCAGGCTCCTCTTTCGCAGGGACCGTTGCCTATGTAGCACCAGAAGTAGTTGCCATCGAAGAGCCGGCCCGCATGGGTGGTTCCGGCGCGTGGATAATCCCGCTCGTGTTCGTTGCATTTCTGGCGTTCGCCTTTACTCAGGGCAACGGTGAAGAAGTAATACAGTAAAGCTGCAACACTGAATTAAAATAAACATTAGAGCGGGCACCACCGGAAACGGGGTGCCCGCTTTTATTTTGCCCGAATTTTATCGGGTGTTATAAACCCCGCCTCTGCCATCAACCGGTTTGAATTACTTTCCACCACCGCTTCGATCTCGGTCATAAAATCCTTCAAGGGCAGGCCCGCCGGGATAGTCGGCAAAAACTCCATCACCGCCAGCCCCGGCTTGCGATAGGGGCTGCGCCGCGCCCAAAACACCCCGGTATTGGTGGCTGCCGGTGTGCAATCCTGCCCGAAGCGTTCATAAAGCACGGCCGCCCCCACTTTATAGGGCTTGCTAACGCCGGGCAGAACCCTGGTGCCCTGCGGGTAAATCACCGTCTGGCCCAGATCCTTTTTATGCCCCTGCTCCACATCGGTAACCATTTTTTTAACCGCGCCACCTCTTTTGCCCCGCGCCACCGCTGCTGCCCCGATACGCAGCGCATAAAGCCCGACCACCGGTGCGAAGATCAACTCGCGTTTCATGATGAACTTGGCCCGGGGCAGGTGCTCCATCAGCATCATCACATCGAGAAAAGACATATGCTTGGCACAAACAATAGTCGCCCCCGTTGGCACCTCGCCGCGAAACTCGACCTTGAGGCCGCACACCACTTTCAAATACCAAAACACCGTGCGGCAATAGGTTTTCATCGCCCAGTAAGCGCCATCCACCGACCAGATCGCCAATGGGGCAAATAATATCCCCTGCACCAATAGCGTGGCATACATCAGAAAATCAAAAATCAACGACCGGATAAGCAGCATAAAAACCCTAGGTCACACTGTGTAAATGATAGCGCGCCGCCAGGCGCGAGGCGGCAAAGGCGGAAATCGCCACCAAAAGCGGCACCAGCAGCGGATAGATGAAATCAGCCCCGCTCAGCGACAGCCCGGCAAGCAAGCCACCATCTTCTGGTTGCGAGGGGAAGGTCAGCACCACGATCATCGCCAAGACCATGCCCAGCACCGCGCCCATGGTGGCGCGCAGGGTAATGCGGCGCACAAAGGCGCGCGCGATATATGAATCCCCCGCGCCAAGCAGGCGCAGGGTGCGGATGATGCCCTGATTGGAGGCCAGCGCATTATGGGCCGAAAGCACCACGATAATCACCGTGACCACCGCTGTGAGCACCAGTGAGATCATCACCATCAACCGCAGCCGGTTGGAGGCTTCAAGCACCGGCGCGCGCCAATAGCTGTGGTCATTATATACCGCGCCGGGGGCCTCGGCGCTCAGGCGCAGTTGCAGGCTCTGCACATCGGGGCCGGGCTCGCCAAGGCGCACATCGATCAATTGCGGAACAGGCAGGGTATCAGCAGGCAGGCTGCTGCCCAGCCACGGTTCGAGCAGCTCAAGCTGCGCGGCCTTGTCGATGATTTCAGCGCTTTTCACCCCCGGCGTGGTGCGCAAAACCTGCAATGTGGCTTCGGTTTGCGCGGCCAGATCCGCCTCCTGCGCCACAATGCGCACGGTGGCCGAGCGCGCCAGATCAAGCGCCCAGTAATCCGCCAGCCGCTCCACCGCCAAGGAAAGCGTGAGCGCAAAAACCGCAATGAATGCCATCGCCGCCGAGGCAAAACCGGTCAGCCATGCGGCCCCGCCCCTGGGCGGCACTACCTGATCGGAGGCTTTATCGCCAAACAGATATTCCAACGGATTGAAGCTCATAGCCTTGCCCCCGCCAGATTGAGCTGCCCGTCCTTCAGGCGCAGCACCGATGCCGGCACCTGCCCCTTGATCGAACGAATCAGATTCAGGTCATGGGTGGCCAGCAAGATGGTCTTGCCCATTTTGTTCAATTCAACCAGCAAGCTGAGCAGCCGCTGGCCCATCTCCCAATCCACATTGCCGGTCGGCTCGTCGGCGACAATCATATCCGGGTCCATGATCACCGCGCGGGCCAGCGCCAGCCTTTGGCGCTCGCCGCCCGAAATCTCTTCGGGAAAGGCATCAGCCCGGTGGTCCATTTCCACCCAGGAGAGCAGATCCTCGAGATTGTCCATATTGTCCTCGATATTCTTCCCGGCCACCAGGAGCGGCAGGGCGATATTCTGACGAACGGTCAAATGGTTAAGAAACTGGCAATCCTGATGCACCACGCCAACGCGCCGCCGCATCTGGGTGATCTGCTCGCGTGACAGCGCGGTTACATCCTGCCCGAAAATCTCCAGCTTGCCGGAATCGGGCATGAGCGAAAGATAGCACATTTTAAGCAGGGTTGTCTTGCCCGCGCCCGAAGGTCCGGTGAGAAAGTGAAAAGAACCCGCCGCAAGCTCTTGGGTCACATTCTCCAAAATGGCCCTGGAGCCATAGCTAAATCCGGCGTTTTTCAGCGAGATCACTGGTATTTTCCTCCAAATTTTGCAGACAATCACATGTTAACGCGCTAAGCTCAACCCCTAAGCCTTTGGCTCACTTGGAATACCTTGCATTGAGGGTTACAACCATTAATAATTCGAATCGGCAGGCCAGAATAAAATATACAGGACGAATTCAATATGCGGATAACATGCCCAGATTGTCAGGCAACTTACGAGGTTGGTGAAGCGGATATCCCCGAAGAGGGCATTGAGGTAGAATGCAGCGCCTGTCTTAATCGCTGGATGCAAATGCCCGCAGGTGCTGTAGCTGAAGCAGAACCTGTGGCCGATACCGTACCAGAGGCATCATTGCCCGAACCTGAGCCACCGGCCCCCGCGCCATCGCCTCCTGAAGCTGTGATCATGGATTTCCCCTCCGCCAGCGCCCCCTCGGCCCCGCCAACCGAAGCCCAAATTCCAGAACCAGCCATTGAGCCGGAGCCGGAAATCGAACAGTCGGCGGATAGCGATATTGATGCGGGCCTGCCGCCTGCCGCTGGCTGGCGTGTGCCCAGGCCGCCAACAAAAGAATTCCTCACCCAGGACCCGCTGGACGAAATTCTGGCCGAGGTGGACCCGGCCTTCCAGGCACCATCAGTTGAGCAAGAGCCAGCCAGCGCGCCTTCAGCAGCGGAGCCGGAAGATTTATCCCGGGCCGGCCCTCAAGCCGATGCGCCGGTTTTGGCGGAAGAACCAATGCCCGAGGCCGAGCAGGTCGTTGATATCAAAGAGGAGGCCGAACCCGGCCCAACTACAGTAGAAACGCCGGTCTCCGCGCCAAGCGCGCCTTCCATGCCCATGCCAGAGGCCAGTGTTCCCTCTGCTCCGGCAACCGCAGCCTCTGTGCCGGAAGAACCAGGCATTTTGGCCGCAAGCCCGCCTTCCCGGCCATCGGTGCCCGATATGCCTGAAGAGCAGGAAACCCCGCAGCCTGTCGTGGAAACCGAGCCGGTTGCCGACCTGCCCGAACCTGTTGCGGAGATGGATGGCGATGCGGAATCGCTCAACGAACCGGTTATTGAGGAAGACCTTGAGGAAGTGGTCGTGCCACCTGCTGAAGAAGATGGCAGCGGGCTTGGCCCGGTAGCCAAAAGCCTGGCTGAAAAGGCGCTGCTGGCCAAAGTGGCGGCCAAACCGGTGGCGCATTGGAGTCAGGGCATCCAGCCTGATCCGGAGCCGCCCGCGCCAACAGCACCTTCAAAACAAGGAGTAAAGGCGCAGGCAAAAGAGGGGATGGAGGATTTGATCCGCACCCTTTCGGCCAGCATGCCCAGCCGGCCATCCGCACCGTCAGCACCCAATGAAGCTGATGAGGAAGAGGTTTTTCACCCCTGGGAAGGGGAGGCCGCTCCAGTTGTGGCAGATGCCGCGCCGGTTGAGGAGCGTGCTGACAAGGCAGTGGATATGGCTGCGGAGGTAAAACCCGCAGTCACACCGGCCAGCCCGGCTGATGAAGACGATGACTTTGATTGGGAGGAAGCCGCCGAGCCGGAAAGCCTTGTGGTGCCGGCATTTGACCCCGAGCCGGCGCAGGATTCGATCGAGGCGACCCATATGGCCGCGATTCAGGCCCAGAAAGATGTGGATTTGCGCCCGACGCTGCCGGAAGCGTCCAATGTCATTCAAGCCGATATTCCGCAAGTGCCCCATGCCACCATGCCCAGCCAGCGCACCCGTCCCGGTGCTTCGGCCCCAACCCCGAGCAAGCCAACGCCGGTTGAATCCCAAGAGGATGTGGAAGCCGCGATCCGGGCTCAGTTCAAGAATATGGCAAAACCAAAATCGCAAAGCGAGCCGGCAAGATCCGGGATATTCGGGCGGCGCAAAGCCCAGGAAGAAGCCAGGCCCGCACCCCAAGCCGCAAAACCCGCACCGCCCGCCAATCCACTCAAAGAAGCGTTGCTTGACCAAGACGATGCCCGGCCCGCCGGCTCGGGCCGGCGCCGGGGGTTCTTTTTGGTGATCTATCTGTTTTTGGCCGCACTGGCGCTTTATATTTTCGGGGAAAGCCTTTCGGCTGTTATCCCGGCTTTAGAGCCGTATATCAGCGGCTATCTGGGCATGGTTGACCAGTTGCGCGCCATCACCGGAAGGCTGCTGGGCGGGTAAATCAGCGTTATAGCGCGGTTTTCAGGCTTTCGGCGATGTATAGCTCCCGCAGGCGGCGGGCGGTGGGGCCAACATTTCCGTCGCCGATCCGCACGCCGTCAATCTCCACCACCGGGCCAACAAAGGTGGTGGCCGAGGTCACAAACGCCTCTGTCGCCATTTTTGCTTCTTCAATGGTAAAAGGGCGTTCCTCAACCTTGATCTGGGCCTCGCCGGCAAAGCGCAGCACCGCCGCGCGGGTAATGCCGGAAAGAATATCGTTTGAGAGATCGCGGGTTACGATTGTGCCGTCTGGCTTGACGATATAGGCGTTATTCGAGGTGCCCTCGGTCACAAACCCGTCTTCCACCAGCCATGCGTCATCCGCCCCGGCGGCTTTGGCGGCCATTTTGCCCATCGAAGGGGCCAGCAGTTGCACGGTTTTGATATCGCGCCGCCCCCAGCGGATATCGGGGGTCGAGATCACCTTCATCCCGTGCTTGGCCAGCGGTGAATCCACCACGTTTTTGGCCTGGGTAAACAGCACCATGCTTGGCTCCACCCCAACCGGATAGGCAAAATCCCGGTCCGCCGCGCCGCGGGTCACCTGTAAATAAACCAGCCCTTCAACCAGCTCATTACGCGCGATCATCTCGCGATGAATCGCCTTCAGCTCGGCTGTGGTGCAGGGGGGGGTCATCCCGATCGCCTCAAGCGAGCGTTGCAGCCGCGCCGCATGGCCGGGGAAATCCAGCATTTTGCCATCAATCACCGAGGTGACCTCATAAACCGCATCCGCCATCAGAAACCCACGGTCAAAAACCGAGATTTTTGCATCTTCTTCCGGCAGGTATTGCCCGTTTACGTAGACTGTTCGGCTCATGTTTATCCCCATATTTGCTGTCAGCGGGCGCGCCCGGGCCTGTCATAACGCAAAGATGTGGCGCGGTCACGCACCAAAATTTACCTGAGTGCAAACCGGGTAAGGGGCAGAGCAGGCTTCAGCCCATCTAGCGCAACAGCGCCACGGGTGCGTTTTCATCCACCACAAAATCCTTGGCCGGGCCATCCGCCACATTGGTATGGCGCTTGTATTCATAGCGCATGATTTCACCCTCCGCCTCGGAATGGATGATCAGACAAGTGGCCAGATGCCGCGCGCCATCATAGATATCGACAAAGCCGCGCAGATGCGGGGCGGCGTCCCCCTCCATCTCGAAACCGTCTTCGGTCAGGCGGAGCAGCGGAAAAACCTCATCCCCCACATGCAGGCGCAGGCGGTTTTTCTTGCGGCGGGCCTGTTTGCGCGCCCGCTCAAGGCCCTCAAGCACCTCTTTTGATAAAAAAGCATCCATAAACTGCCCTCCTGCAGCGAGCATCGCGCAAGACGGTTAATATCTGATTGCGCCCCCTACATTTAGGATCACTATATCGGGAAATCGAGAGGCTGCCAGCAGAATATTTGCTTTTCAGGGGGTGCTCGGGTCGCCAGTGCGCTTGTTTTTGATGTGGGAAACCAAAGCGGCAAGATCCTGCCCGTCCACCGGGGCCTGCATGACCGAGTGCACATTGGGCATGAGCTGGAAAATAGAGCCATCCGAGAAAAAGCTGGAGGAATTGACGGTGATCACCGGAATATCCGGCAGGCGGTAGGCGGCAAAATCGGCAATGGCGATTGCGCCGCCATCAGGTAACACCATTTCCAGAATCAGGGCGTCAAATTCCTCGGCCTTGAGCCGCATCAGCGCCTCGCCCTGGGACTGCACAAGCGTGACAAGAATCCCCTCGCGCCTCAAGAAACCTGCCCAAAGCTCTCCAAGCTCGGCGCTATGCTGTGCGATCAAAACCCGCAACGTCATACCTCTCGCAATTTGAAATACACTGGTTACCCGGACCAGGATGAATTACTAGCTTTTATTATTGTATTCAAAACTTGCCTTATTTATGCACGGCAGTAACGAGATTTTCACGGTTTTGCTACCCCCGGATTGAGAAAAACCCCAAATTAAAGGCTTTTATTACCTGATGTATGTGCGAAAATGCCTGCTATAAGCCTTATAATTGTGGCCCTGCTGCTGGATGCCCTTATGGGTGAGCCAAAATGGTTATGGTCGCGAATCCCGCATCCGGTTCGGCTCATGGGGGGAATGATCAATAAAATTGATATTTTATTAAATAAAAATACACATAAACGCCTGAAAGGGGTGCTGGCCTTGCTTGCCATGCTGGTTTTGGTTGCCGGGCTGGGCTGGGGGCTGACGGCCTTGCCGGGTGGCGATATTATTCAGGTGGGGGTGGCGGCAATTTTGCTGGGGCAACGCTCATTGGTGCAGCATGTCTCGGCGGTGGGAAAAGCCCTGCGGCAAGACCTTGGCATGGCGCGCGGGGCTGTGGCGATGATTGTTGGGCGGGAGACAAAAAACCTCGATGAAAGCGGTGTGGCACGGGCGGCGATCGAGAGCGCGGCGGAGAATTTTTCGGACGGGGTGGTGGCCCCGGTCTTTTGGTTTGTGCTGTTTGGGCTGCCGGGGATGCTGGCCTACAAGCTGGTTAATACCGCTGACAGCATGATCGGCTATCGCAATGAGAAATACCTTGAATTTGGCTGGGCGGCGGCGCGGCTTGATGATGTGATGAACTATATTCCGGCGCGCATTTCCGCCGGGCTGCTGGTGCTTGGCGGGCTGGCCCCCAAAGCGCTGGCGGTTATCCGCAAGGATGCCGGGCAGCACCGCTCACCCAATGCCGGCTGGCCAGAGGCGGCAATGGCCGGCGCGCTTGATCTGGCGCTGAGTGGCCCACGGGTTTACGATGGTCAGCGCACCGATGACAGTTTTGTCAATGAAACGGGGCGGAAATCGCTTGGGCCGGATGATATCCATGCGGCGATAAAGCTGCTATGGCTGGGCTGGGGGCTGATGGTGATTGCAGGGCTTGGGTCTCTTGCTCTAAGCTGATCGGGCAATAAGGAGTTGGTAAGATGACAGATATCGTAATTCTGGACGGGGCGCGCACCGCGATAGGCGGCTTTGGTGGCAGCCTCGCGGGCACGCCGCCTTGCCAAACCGCAACCCATGTGAGCGCCGCCGCCATGGCCCGCGCCGGGGTGGAGCCGGGGCAGATCGGCCATGTGGTTTTTGGCCATGTGCTCAATACCGAGCCGCGCGATATGTATCTTTCGCGCGTGGCGGCGATGGAGGCGGGGGTGCCGGCCGCAACCCCGGCGATGAATGTAAACCGGCTTTGCGGCTCGGGGGTGCAGGCGATTATATCCGCCGCGCAGGCATTGATGCTGGGGGATGCGGGTTTTGCCTTGGCGGGCGGGGCTGAAGCGATGAGCCGGGCGCCATATATTTTGCCCCAGGCGCGCTGGGGGCAGAAAATGGGTGATATGCAGGCGGTGGATATGATGCTGGCCACGCTGCACTGCCCGTTTGGCACCGGCCATATGGGGGTGACGGCGGAGAATGTGGCGGCGGAATACAGCATTTCCCGCGCCGATCAGGATAGCTTTGCGCTGGAAAGCCAGCGCCGGGCGGCGGCGGCGGTTGCGGCGGGGTATTTTACCAGCCAGATCGCCCCGCTGGAGGTGCGCATAGGCCGCAAAACCGTGATTTTTGATACCGACGAGCACCCTAAATCCACCAGTGCCGAGGCGCTGGCCGCCCTGCGCCCGGCCTTTCAAAAAGACGGCACGGTAACGGCGGGCAATGCCTCGGGCATCAATGACGGGGCGGCGGCGATGGTGCTGGCCACGGCCAGCGCGGCCAAGGCGGCGGGGCTTGCTCCCAAGGCGCGTATCTTGGGCTATGCCCATGCCGGGGTGGACCCGGCGATCATGGGGATCGGGCCAATTCCGGCGGTGCAAAACCTGCTTAAACGCAGCGGGCTGAAGGCGGAAGATTTTGCCGTGATCGAGAGCAACGAGGCCTTTGCCGCCCAGGCCTGCGCCGTGAGCCGGGAGTTGGGGCTGGACCCGGCGAAGGTCAACCCCAATGGCGGGGCGATTGCGCTGGGCCATCCGGTGGGGGCAACAGGGGCGATCATTGCCCTGAAAGCGATTTACGAGCTGGAGCGCATCGGCGGTGGCAAGGGGCTGGTCACCATGTGTATTGGTGGCGGGCAGGGGGTAGCGCTGGCGATCGAGGTGTAAATAATGGTTGCACTTGGCTGCTGTTTAGCGGCAAAACCGGGGGGCAGTAAATAAACCTCCGCCAATGCGGAGCCATTCAGGAGCCTGAAATGCCCGGCATTCTACCCGATATCGACCCCGACGGGTTGCAGGAATTTTCGGTCGTATTCACCGACCGTTCGCTCAACCACATGTCGGCCCGTTTCCAGCAGGTGATGCGCGATATTTCCGACACATTAAAAGGGGTTTATAGCGCCGAAAGCGTGGTGGTGGTGCCCGGCGGCGGCACCTTTGGCATGGAGGCGGTGGCCCGGCAATTCGCCCATGGTGAAAAGGCGCTGGTCATTCGCAATGGCTGGTTTTCCTACCGCTGGAGCCAGATTTTCGAGGCCGGCAACATCCCTTCCGAACACACGGTTTTGAAGGCGCGGCAGGTTGGCAATGCCGCCACCGCCCCCTTTGCGCCGGTGCCGATTGAAGAAGCCGTGGCGCGGATAAAGGCCGAGCGCCCGGCGCTGGTTTTCGCCCCGCATGTGGAAACCGCCAGCGGCATGATTCTGCCGGATGATTACATCAGGGCGCTGGCAGGTGCCGTGCATGAAAGCGGTGGTCTGATGGTGCTGGATTGCATCGCCTCGGGTACGATCTGGGTTGATATGAAGGCGCTTGGGGTGGATGTGTTGATCTCGGCCCCGCAAAAGGGCTGGAGCAGCTCGCCGGCGGCGGCGCTGATCATGCTCTCGAATATGGCGCTGAAGCGGATGCAGCAAACAACCTCCAGCAGCTTTGCCGGTAATTTGAAAACCTGGCATGGTATTATGCAGGCCTATCTGGATGGCGGCCATGCCTACCATGCCACCCTGCCCACCGATGCCCTGAAAGCCTTTCGCGACAGTATGAAAGAGACCGAGGCGCTGGGTTGGGAAAACATCGCCACCGCGCAGGCCGAACTGGGGGCGCGGGTGCGGGGCCTGCTGAAAGCGCGCGGCATTGCCTCGGTGGCGGCTCCGGGCTTTGAGGCACCGGGGGTTGTGGTCAGCTATACCGATGATCCAGAGATCAAGAGCGGCAAGAAATTCGCCGCGCTCGGGGTGCAGATCGCTGCCGGGGTGCCGCTGCAATGTGACGAGCCGGAAGGGTTCAGCAGCTTTCGGCTTGGGCTTTTCGGGCTGGACAAGCTCAAGGATATCGACGCCACGGTGCAGCGGCTGGAAAAAGCGCTGGATCAGGCGTTGTAGCGGCTGACAGCCCACTGAACCGTCCCCTCTTTACCGGAGGCTCCAAAGTAAGCAAAGATGGAGCCTATGGAAAAAAGTAACAGAGCAAACAGATATTCGACTGAAGTGCGCGCTCGCGCGGTTCGGATGATTTTTGAACATGAGCATGAATATTCAAATCGATCAGCGGCGATCATGGCCATCGCACCTAAAATTGGATGCGGCAGGGACACGCTGAGGCGTTGGATAGGCCAATCGGACATAGATAGCGGCCGCAAAGACGGCCAGACTTCCGATGAGCGTGCCCGTATCAAGGCAATGGAACGCGAGATCCGAGAATTGCGCCAAGCCAATGAGATTCTCCGCAAGGCCTCAGCATATTTTGCGCAGGCGGAGCTCGCCCGCCCGTTCAAGCGATGATCAACTTCATTGAAGAACACCGAGAAGATTTGGGAGTCGAGCCGGTTTGCAAGGTTTTGCCAATCGCCCAATCTACATTTTATGCGCACGCAGCCATCGCCAAGAATCCGGACTTGGCCTCGGAGCGCGCCAAACGGGATGCGGTTCTTTGCCCTGAAATAAAGCGTGTTTGGGAGGCAAACAATGAAGTCTACGGCATCCGGAAGGTCTGGCACCAATTACAGCGCGAGGGGTTTAGTATCGCACGTTGCACCGTGGCCAGGTTGATGAAACGCCTTGATATACATGGTGTTATTCGCGGAAAGGCACAGAAAACAACCGTGCAGGACAAAAGTCTTCCATGTCCAAAAGACAAGGTGAACCGGAAGTTTCGAGCCCCTGCGCCAAACATGCTGTGGGTTAGCGACTTCACCTATGTCTCGACCGTTGCCCGGCAGGCGATGCTTGCATCGCCGAGAGGGGGGCAGGGCTTCGTTTATGTGGCTTTTATCATCGATACCTTCGCCGATAAGATCGTGGGCTGGCGTGTTTCCAGCTCACCAAAGACAGATTTCGTCCTGGATGCGTTGGAGCAAGCCCTGCATGATCGACGACCCGTTCACAAAGGTGGCCTCATTCATCATTCCGACCGTGGCGGGCAATATTTGTCTATACGGTATACCGAGAGATTGGCCCTGGCAGGTATTGAACCGTCGGTTGGCAGCGTTGGTGACTCCTATGATAACGCTTTGGCTGAAACTATAAACGGCCTCTACAAAGCCGAGGTCATCCACAGGCTTGGCCCATGGAAAACCATGGCCGCAGTCGAATGGGAAACGCTCAAATGGGTCGACTGGTTCAATAATCGTCGACTGCTGGCCCCAATCGGATACATCCCACCAGCAGAAGCTGAAGAGAGGTACTATGCA
>WFQA01000237.1 GCA_015487255.1 Paracoccaceae bacterium
ATATCGCAGTTGATCGGGGTTTTCAGGTCATTCAGCGTGTGGGCCGAAACATTATGCAGCGCGCCGATCACCGGAATTTCCGGCCCCAGCAGCGCCTGGGCGGCCTCGGTGGCAGAGCCTTCCGGCGGCATTTCCACCAGCTTTGGGTCATTGGGGGAAAGCGGCACCACGATATCAACCAGTATTTTGCCCGCAAGGCTGTCTTTCAGCGCTTCAAGCGTGGCGTTATGGGCCGAAAACGGCACCGCGAGGATGACCATTTCATCAGCCGCCACCACCGCGCCTGCATTATCAAACCCCGCGATCAGCGCTGTGCCCAACTTGGCGTTCAGCCCGGCCACGATCTCGGTGGCGCGCGCCCCGTCTCTTGAGCCCAGAGCCACCCTCACACCGGCGCGCGCAAACCGTAGCGCCAAGCCTTGCCCCTGCGGGCCGGTGCCGCCGATGATTGCTATAGTGGTCAAAATACATTCTCCTTGCTGGGGCGGAGTATATCCGCCGCTTTATTGTTAGAGGTTTCCCATGAAAGCCCGCGAAACCGCACCACCGGAGTGCCAGCGGATTTGCCCACCACCAGCCCGCTGGCGGTGGCGATCTCGTCGGCAAATGCCGGCTCGGTCACCATCATCTCACGGCCGTAAGCATCAGGCTTGCCGCCTTCGTGCACCGTGGCCGGCACCCCGGCCAGCCCAATGGCCACATTCACCTGCCCCAGCCGCCATGGCCGCCCAAACGTATCGGTGATCACCACCCCGAGCCGCACACCGAAGCGCGCCGCAAGCCCGTCACGCAGCTTATGCGCGCTGGCATCCGGGTCTTTGGGGAGCAAAATAACCGTTTCGTCACTGCCCACATTGCTTTCATCCACTGCCGCGTTAGCCGAGATAAAGCCAAGCCGGTGCTGGCAGATCATCACGCCCTCATTCTGGCCGGGGTGGCGAAACGCCTTCACCACCCGCGCACTCTCGCACAAGATCACCTCGACCTTGCGGGCATCCTTGTTCAGCTCCCGCGCATAGCGTTTGGCCTCATCCGAGGGCGTTACCTCAGAAAGCGCCACCACCTGCCCCTCGGCCTTGGAGAAAATCTTGTGGGCCGAGGTCAGGATATCGCCATCCTGCAGGCCCAGCGGCACAAGCGCATCGCCGATGATCGCCACAAGGTCATCGCCGGGGTGAATATCGGGTATCCCCGGAACCGCTGTCAGCTCTATGCCCATTCCACCCCCCTTACCCGCGCAAGGTCAGCGCTGGTGTCGATATCATATTTCAGGCTTTCCAGCGGGATGATGGTGCAGGAGAAACCCGCCGCCGCCGCGGCCCGCTGGTGGGCAATACAGGAGCCTTTGCCATAGCAAAAATCGATCGCATCCGGCGGCTCAACCAGCAAGGCATTGGTGCCGCCATCATGGGCCGGGGCCAATACCACACCACCACGCAGCGCCAGCAAACGCGCCAGATCTTCCGCTGACGGGTCCGCCAGGTCAGCCGGCAGCACGCAAATCGCCGCATAACCTTGCGCCTTGGCCCAAGCCGCGCCCTCAGCTACCGCCGCGTTCAACCCGGCGTTCTTTTGCTGCAAAAACAGCGCCGCCTCGGCCTTAATTGCCATGCTCTCGCTCACCACCAGCACATCTACATCCGGTTGCGCCTCACGCAAAAACCCGAGCATCCGCTTAAACAGCGCCATGGCGAGGCGCGCCCGCACCGCATCCGGCAGCACTTCCGCAAGGCGCGATTTGGCCACCGCAGGGTCTTTCATCGGGACGATAAACAGCAGCTCTTTCATTGCGCAGCCGCCCAGATAATGGCACCTGCAAGCGCCACCTTATCATCGTGCGTGGCCATCAGCGTGGGTTCACAGATCACCCGTTTTTTTTGTGCTATTATTGCCGCCGTTAGCTCCACATCGGCATAATCTATCACCATTCCATCCAGCAAATCGCCATAATATTCCGCAACTCCGAGCGCATCGGCCCGCAGGCCCAACGCCTTCATCATCCGGTCCGCCGGGCCTTTTACCGCCTTGCCGCCAATCAACGGGCTGACCGCCCAAACCGGCGCCTTGGCCGCGTGCAGCGCCGCCCGAAGCCCCGGCACCTCCAAAATGGGGGTGATCGAAACCAAGGGGTTGCTCGGGGCCAGTACGATAAAATCAGCCGCCGCAATCGCCGCCAGCGCGGCTTTTGTCGGCGTGGCAGCCTCGACCCCCTCGTATTTAAGCTCCAGCACCTCGGGGCGGCATTGCTCGCGCACAAAATATTCCTGAAAGGAAAGCCAGCCCGAAGCCACCCGCACCCGGGTTTGCACCACATCATCCGTGGGCAGTAAAATATGGCTTTCCACCCCAAAAGCCCGCGCCACATGCGCCGCGATTTCCGAGCGGCTCTGCCCCCGCTGCAATGCCTGGCTAC
>WFQA01000238.1 GCA_015487255.1 Paracoccaceae bacterium
GTAAAGCCGCTATGCGCGGCAAAGCGCGGGGTCAATCGAGAATCAACAGCGCTGGCGCAAACGGCCCCGCCTGCCCATATGCCACCAGGTTTGCAGCGATCGGCAAGACTTAAAATTCGGCCGAGAACCATGTGGAAATTCCGTCTTTGAAATCTTTGGGGCCGTGGTCTTCCCCGCCGGCATCGGCAGCAAGGGAAACGCCAAATTCAGCGCCTTTGGCGATTTTCAGGATGGCGCCAAAATAAAACCCGTCTGCCTGATCAAACCCGGCATAGGTGGTGAGATCGCCAGAAACCTCGTATCTGAGATCAACCCCGGAGTTCGGGGCCGCGCCATCCTCGCCATCCCAATAGACTTCCACATCGACCTCGCCAATATCAACATCAATGGCGGCACCATATTCATTGGCATTGGAAGAGTTGATCGCATAATAGGCGGTTATATCCACCTCGCCGACACGGCCATTCGCCCCCAGACCAAAGGCACTGTCACCCTCACCATCAATCTGGTAAGCCATTTCAACATCGAACCTGCCGATCTCGAACTCGACATTGGCCCCGACAACGCTTGCCACATCCCTGTCGCCCAAAGTGTCATAGCCAAGGCCAAAATCCAACTCGCCTATCGCGCCGGAAATACCGATTGAAGGATTGTTGACCGGCCCGCCAGACTGGAAATTCGGTGCGTCACCGGAAATCGCTACGGTGATTTCGCCAAATTCGACATCCGCGCGGACAATCATCTCGCCACCGGGGCTGAAAAAATCAATCTCGTCATCCGGGATTGCCGCGTTATTCAGGTTCATGCCGCTGACGGAGTTGAACATATCATCCGCCGCAGAGCCGATTTCACCAACAGAAAAGGTCAGCCAATCGGTTTTTATTATAAGGGTCGGGAAATTATCCCACTCGATGCCGCCGGCGCTGTTATTTAAATTGCCGCCAATGGTCACCGTGGCGGTCACATCGTTATCCAGATCGGTTTCGAGGGTTATATTAACGCCAGTGTTCAGATAAAAACCGTTATTGATCAGGTTATTATAGCCAAGCTCGATATCACCACCCCACGCCACACTGGAATGCGACCCAGCCAAGGCCGCGCCGGGCATGGCAAAAAAAGCAATGGCCGTGAGGATTTTCTTCATTGGTATTCCTTGATCTGCATCCGGCACTGGCCAGGCCACTCGATACGCACAAGTTCTTTCTCTCCCAAACACCAACCAAGGTCAAGCAAGCCGCCCGCTTGCCGGCCAATGCTTCAGGCACAGTGGCATATTTGGCACAATGCCCGGCAGGCCGAGGCCGGAAATGGCTTGTTCACGCGGGTGTCTGCCGATAAACCAACAAGGAAATTGCATAGCAGGAGCCAAACCAGTGTCACGTTACAATGCCCATGTTACCGAGCCGAAATGGCAAGCCAAGTGGCAGGAGTTGCAGGTTTTCAAGGCCGAGCGCGATGAGAACCGCCCGAAATATTATGTGCTTGAGATGTTTCCCTACCCTTCGGGCAAGCTGCATATCGGCCATGTGCGCAACTATACAATGGGCGATCTGGTGGCGCGCTACAAATCCGCCAAGGGCTTTAACGTGTTTCACCCGATGGGCTGGGACGCCTTTGGCATGCCGGCAGAAAACGCCGCCATGGCCAACAATACCCACCCCGGCAAATGGACCTACCAAAACATCGCCGAGATGAAAAAGCAGTTTGCCGCGCTGGGGCTGAGCCTGGACTGGTCGCACGAATTCGCCACCTGTGATGTGGAATATTACGGCCAGCAGCAGGCGCTGTTTCTGGATATGCTTGATGCCGGGCTGGCTTACCGCAAAAATGCTTCTGTGAACTGGGACCCGGTGGATATGACCGTGCTGGCCAACGAGCAGGTGATCGATGGCCGCGGCTGGCGCTCGGGGGCCGAGGTGGAGCGAAAGGAACTGACGCAGTGGTTCTTCAAAATCTCGGATTATGCCGATGACCTGCTGGAAGCACTGGACGGGCTGGAGAACTGGCCCGACAAGGTGAAGCTGATGCAGGCGAACTGGATCGGCAAATCCAAGGGGCTGCAATTCAGCTTCAAAACGATTGGCGCGCCCGAGGGCTTTGATAAGCTGGAGGTCTACACCACCCGCCCCGACACCCTGTTTGGCGCCAGCTTTGCCGGTATCTCGGCCGACCACCCATTGGCCAAGGCATTGGAAAGCAACCCGGAAGTCGCCGCCTTTACCGCTGAATGCCGCCGCACCGGCACCTCTGCTGAAGCGTTGGAAAAGGCCGAGAAACTGGGCTTTGATACCGGCATTAAAGTGGTGCATCCGTTTGACAGCTCGATCGAGCTGCCGGTCTACATCGCCAATTTCATCCTGATGGATTACGGCACCGGCGCGATTTTCGGCTGCCCGGCGCATGATCAGCGCGATCTGGATTTCGCCCGCAAATACGGGCTTGATGTTACCGCCGTTGTCTCCCCCGATGGTGAGGATTTCAGTGTGGAGCACGAGGCGTTCACCGACCCGGGTATCCTGATCAACTCCGATTTCATGAACGGGATGGATATTGAGGCGGCCAAAACCGCGGCGATCAAACGGATCGAGGCGGCTGATATGGGGCAGGGCAAAACCGTGTTTCGCCTGCGCGACTGGGGCATTTCGCGCCAACGCTACTGGGGCTGCCCGATTCCGGTTGTGCATTGCCCAAGCTGCGGCGTGGTGCCGGAAAAGAAAGAAAACCTGCCGATTGAGCTGCCCGAAGATATCAATTTTGATAAACCCGGCAACCCGCTCGACCGCCACCCATCATGGCGCAACACCACATGCCCAAGCTGCGGCGGCAACGCCCTGCGCGAGACCGACACCATGGATACCTTCGTTGACAGTTCATGGTATTACGCCCGCTTCACCTCCAGCAACGCCGACACCCCCACCAACATGGCCGATGCCGATTACTGGATGAATGTTGACCAGTATATCGGCGGGGTCGAGCACGCGATCCTGCACCTGCTTTATTCGCGCTTCTTCGCCCGTGCGATGGTCAAAACCGGCCATCTGCCCGCGCGCTGCATCGAGCCTTTTAACGCGCTGTTCAATCAGGGCATGGTGTGCCATGAAACCTATTCCACCAAGGATAAAAACGGGCGGGATGTGTGGCATGCGCCTGACGAGATCACCCCCGATGATGAGGGCTACAAGCTGGTCAAAACCGGCGAGAAGGTCACCGTTGGCCCGTCGATCAAAATGTCAAAATCCAAACGCAACGTGATTGACCCGGTGGAGCAGATCGAGCAATTCGGCGCCGATACCGCGCGCTGGTTTGTGCTGTCGGACAGCCCGCCCGAGCGCGATGTGGAGTGGACAACCTCGGGTGCCGAAGCCGCATGGAAACACCTGCAACGCATCTGGCGGCTGGCGGATGAAATCGCCGATGAGCACCGCAATGACGAGGATATCACCCTCACCAAAGCCATGCACCGCGCGATAAAAGATGTGACCGAAGGTTATGAGGGCTTTGCCTTCAACAAATCCATCGCCAAGCTTTATGAATTTACCGCCGCGATTGCCAAATCCAAGGGAGACCGCCGCGCGGCGATGCGCAGCATGGCGCTCTTGATGCAGCCGATCACCCCGCACCTTGCCGAGGAATGCTGGCAGCGGTTGGGGGGTGAGGGGCTGGCCGTGAACGCCCCTTTCCCCGAGGCCGACCCGGCGATGCTGGTGGAAGATACCGTCACCCTGCCGATCCAGATCAACGGCAAGCGGCGGGCGGAAATCAGCGTAAGCAAGGATGCCGGCAAGGAAGAGGTTGAAAAACTGGCGCTGAGCCATGATGCTGTGATCAGGGCTTTAAACGGGGGCCACCCCAAAAAGCTGATCGTTGTGCCGGGCAGGATCATCAATGTCGTCATTTAACCGAAGGTTTATCCTGCTTGCCCCGCTGGCGCTCGCCGCTTGCGGCTTTACCCCGATCTATGGCCGGGGCAGCGCGGCGGAAGCCCTGCGCGGCAAGATCGCCTTCAACCCGGTCGAATCCCGGCTGACATTTGAGTTTTACGAAGAGCTGGAAAACCGCCTTGGCCGCCCGGAAACCCCGCTTTTCCAGCTTGATGTGCAGCTCGATGTCACCTCCAAAGGGCTGGCCATCACCATCGACAACGCCATCACCCGCTATAACCTGACCGCGATTGCCAGCTTCACCCTGATCCGGATCGCGGACGAAAAACTGGTGCTGCAAGACCGGCTGCGCGCCTTCACCGCCTATAGCGCCACCGCCTCGGCCTATGCCACTTTTGTTTCCGAGCGCGATGCCAACCGCCGGCTTGCGGTCTCACTGGCGGATCAGATCACCACCCGCATCGCCTCCAGCGCCGAGGGTTTTGGGCTATGAAGCTCGCCGCCCGCGATGCGCTGCGGTTTTTTGCGCGGCCCGACAAGGCCAAGGCGGCGATCCTGCTGCATGGGCCGGATGCGATGCGCATAGCGCTGAAGCGCAAGGCCCTGATCGATGCGCTCACCGGCCCGAATGCTGACGAGGAAATGCGCCTCACGAAGCTTGATGCCGCTGTGCTGCGCAAAGACCCCGCGGCGCTGTCTGACGCGACCAAAGCGGTTGGGTTTTTCCCCGGCCTGCGGGTGGTGCATGTGGAATCAGCAGCTGATTCCAGCACCAAAGCGGTAAAAGCCGCCTTGGAAGACTGGCAGATGGGCGATGCGATTATCGTGCTGACGGCGGGCCAGCTCAATGCCCGCTCCAGCCTGCGCAAGCTGATCGAGGGCAGCCAGCAATGCGTGGCCATCGGGATCTATACCGACCCGCCGGGCCGCGAGGAGATCGAGGCGCAGCTTGCGGCCAAGGGGTTGCAAAACATCCCCCCCGATATCATGCGCGACATTCAGGCACTGGCGCAAGAGTTGGACCCGGGCGACCTTGCGCAAACCTTTGAAAAACTGGCACTTTACAAGCTGGGAGATGCCACGCCGATCACCACGCAAGACCTGCTCTGCTGCACCCCGGCAAGCCACGAGGCCGGGCTGGACGAGTTGCTGCGCCACATTGCCGAGGGCCGCTCTGGTGAAATCGGCCCGCATATGGCGCGGCTGGCCAGCCAGGGCACCAACCCCACCACCCTGACCATCACCGCCACCCGGCATTTTCGCCAGCTACACGCGGCGGCGGCCAGCAAGCAGGGGGTTGAGGCCGCGCTTTCCCGCCTGCGCCCGCCGGTTTTTGGCCCGCGGCGCGACCAGATGGCAAGGCAGGCCCGCAACTGGGGCCTGCACCGGCTGGAAGCCGCGCTCAATGTGCTGATGGAAACCGACCTCAACCTGCGCTCAAGCAAACCCTACCCGCCGATGGCAATGACCGAGCGCGCCTTTATCCGCATCGCGATGATGCACCCGCGCTAAACCAGCTCTCCGGCCAGTGAATTGCGCTCGGAATGCAGGATTTTGGCCTCAACGATCTGCCCGGCCATCTCAGGCCCTGCATCCAGATGGACCGCGTGCAGATAGGGCGATTTACCAACCATCTGGCCTGCATCCCTGCCTTTGCGCTCCAGCAATACGGGGATGGTTTGGCCAACCATGCTTTGCTGAAAGCCAAATTGATGCTCGGTGAGCAGGGTTTGCAGGCGCTGCAGGCGCTCACCCTTCTCGCGCTCGTCCACATGGGCGCGGTCTGCCGCCGGGGTGCCGGGGCGGGGGGAGTATTTGAAGCTGTAGGCGGCGGCGTAGCGGACCTCGCGGCAGAGATCCA
>WFQA01000239.1 GCA_015487255.1 Paracoccaceae bacterium
AGCAAGGGGGAATCCACACGTCCATCCGCATTGGTGCGCAGGTCGCGCAGCCGGTCGCCGTCGCGATAAAGCTCTATGCGCAGCCCGGCGGCTGGCCGGCCCAGCCCGGTATCGAGCACATGTGTTGTCAGCTTTCCCATAATTCCGTCCCCTTTTCGCAGCCTCAGGCGCGCTTCGCGATCTCTTGTGATTCCGCGCATTAAGGCCAAGCGGACCGGCCGGTCAGGAGGGTGCAGCAAAGCCAAAACGGGCCAGGCACGCCAACCTGAACCGCGCCAGTTTAGCGCACCCCGCCCATTTTGCAATTCTTTTAGACTCTTTTTCTCTCAACGCCATTTTGCCCAAGCCCCTGCTTTTGCAGCAAAAGATTTTTGGGTTTTTGCAGGTGCATTTCCCGCCAAAAAACCTTAACCTGCCGCAAGGAAAAACCAGCGAAAGCCCCGCCATGAGCGCCGAGCCAAAATTCATCCACCTGCGTGTTCATTCCGCTTACTCGCTGCTGGAAGGCGCGATCATCGCCAAAAACCTGCCCGATATGTGCCGGGCCGATGCCATGCCCGCCGTGGCGCTCTCTGACAGCAACAACATGTTTGGCGCGCTGGAGTTTTCGGAAATTTCGGCCAAGGCTGGCATCCAGCCGATCATCGCCTGCCAGTTTGATCTGGCCTATGAGGCGGCCACCCGCCCCGGCGAGAAAACCCCCGCGCCCCGCGCCATCGTGCTGCTGGCGCAAAACGAGGCGGGCTGGAAAAACCTGCTCAAGCTCAACAGTGCGCTTTATCTGGAATGCGGCAATGCCGCGCCGCATATTACAATGTCGCATCTCAAAGCCCATTCCGATGGCCTGATCTGCCTGACCGGGGGCGCGCTTGGCCCCCTCGGCCAACTGTTGCAGGAAAACCACACGGCCAAGGCCCGCCTGCTCACCGAGCACCTCAAAACCCTGTTTCCAAACCGCCTCTATATCGAGATCCAGCGCCACCCGGGCGATGACAGCCGCCGCACCGAGGCCGAGGCGCAAACCGAGCCGGGGCTGGTCGAGCTGGCCTACGGGCTGGATATTCCGCTGGTCGCCACCAATGATGTATATTTCCCCAAACGCGAGATGTATGAGGCGCATGACGCGCTGATCTGCATTGCCGATGGCGCTTATGTGGACCAGCAGGAGCCGCGCCGCCAACTGACCCCGGAGCATTACTTCAAATCACAAGACGAGATGTGCGCCCTGTTTGCCGACCTGCCCGAGGCGCTGGAAAACACTGTTGAAATCGCCCGCCGCTGTGCGTTTCGCGCCCGCACCCACCCGCCTATCCTGCCCAAATTCGCCGATGACGAGGTGGAGGAGCTGGCCAAGCTCAGCCGCGAAGGGCTGAAGGCGCGGCTAGCGGTTATCCCGCATGCGGCCCCGGTGGCGGAATACGAGGCCCGGCTTGAATTCGAGCTGAATATCATCAATGGCATGGGCTTTCCGG
This sequence comes from Paracoccaceae bacterium, assembly GCA_015487255.1. Classification (GTDB taxonomy): domain Bacteria; phylum Pseudomonadota; class Alphaproteobacteria; order Rhodobacterales; family Rhodobacteraceae; genus UBA3077. The sequence continues at coordinate 1,473 of WFQA01000239.1, forward strand.
GCTATTTTCTGATCGTGGCGGATTTCATCCAATGGGCCAAGGATCAGGGCATTCCGGTTGGCCCCGGGCGTGGCTCGGGTGCGGGCAGCCTTGTGGCCTATGCGCTCACCATCACCGACCTTGACCCGCTGCGCTATGCGCTGCTGTTTGAGCGCTTCCTCAACCCCGAGCGGGTGAGTATGCCGGATTTTGATATCGATTTCTGCATGGATCGCCGCGAGGAGGTGATCACCTATGTGCAGGAGAAATACGGCCATGACAGGGTGGCGCAAATCATCACCTTTGGCGCGCTCTTGTCCAAGGCCGCCGTGCGTGATGTGGGCCGGGTTTTGCAAATGCCCTATATGCAGGTGGACAGGCTGAGCAAGCTGATTCCGGTGGAAGGCGTTAAGCCGGTCAGTATTGCCCAGGCGCTGAAGGACGAGCCAAAACTGCGCGCCGCCGCCGATGAGGAAGAGGTGGTGGCGCGGTTGTTGAACTATGCCCGGCAGGTGGAAGGCCTGCTGCGCAACGCCTCGACCCACGCCGCCGGGGTGGTGATTGGCGACCGCCCGCTCGACGAGCTGGTGCCGCTTTACAAAGACCCGCGCTCAAACATGCCGGCAACCCAGTTCAACATGAAATGGGTCGAGCCGGCGGGCCTGGTGAAATTTGACTTTCTGGGATTGAAAACCCTGACGGTGATTCAAAACGCGCTTGATCTGCTAAAGGCCCGCGGTATCGAGATCGATATCGGGCTGATCCCGCTGGATGACGAAAAAACCTACGCGCTTTATGCCTCCGCCAAAACCGTGGCGGTGTTTCAGGTGGAAAGCTCGGGCATGATGGATGCCCTGCGCCAGATGAAGCCCACCTGCATCGAGGATATCGTGGCGCTGGTGGCGCTTTATCGCCCCGGCCCGATGGAAAATATTCCGAAATTCTGCAAGGTGAAAAACGGGTTGGAAGAACGCGACAAGCTGCACCCCAGCATCGACCACCTGCTTGATGAAACCCAGGGCATCATCGTTTATCAGGAGCAAGTGATGCAGATCGCGCAGGAAATGGCGGGCTATTCGCTTGGTGGCGCAGACCTGTTGCGCCGCGCCATGGGTAAAAAGATCAAGGCGGCGATGGACGAGGAGCGGCCGAAATTCGAGAAAGGCGCATTTGAGAACGGGGTGGATAAAAAGAAAGCCACCGAGGTGTTTGACCTGCTGGCGAAATTCGCCGATTACGGCTTCAACAAATCCCACGCTGCGGCCTATGCGGTGGTCAGCTACCAAACCGCATGGCTCAAGGCCAACCACCCGGTGGAGTTCATGGCCGGGGTGATGAATTGCGATATCCACCTGACAGATAAACTGCACGTTTACTTTCGCGAGGTCAAACGGCTGGAGATCGAGATGATCCCGCCCTGTGTCAACCGCTCCAAGGCGACGTTTTCTGTGGTCGATGGCAAGATCGCCTATGCGCTGGGCGGGCTGAAAAATGTCGGTGTCGAGGCAATGAAGCTGGTCGAGGCGGCGCGGCTTGAGGCTGGGCCATTCAAAGATCTGTTCGATTTTGCCCAAAGGGTTGATTTGAAGCGCATGGGCAAACGCCCGTTTGAAATGCTGGCCCGCGCCGGGGCGTTTGATTTGCTGGACAGCAACCGCCACAAGGTGCTGTTATCTGTCGATGCGCTGGTGGCCTATTCCGCCGCCAATTTCGAGCAGAAAGCCTCGGCGCAAAACAGCCTGTTTGGGGATGGCGGAGAGGACCTGCCGCCGCCCCGCCTGCCGATGCCGGAAGACTGGCTGCAAACCGAAAAACTGACGCAAGAGCAGGCCGCCATCGGCTTTTACCTTTCCGGCCACCCGCTGGATGATTATATCGGCCCACTCAAGCGCCAGCGCCCGCCGGTATTTACGCTGGAGGAGCTGACCCGGAAATCCGAGGGGGTAACGGCGGTGGCGGCCAAAATAGCTGGCACGGTGGCCGGGGTGCAGCGGCGCAAATCGGCGCGGGGCAACCAATATGCCTTTGTGCAATGCTCTGACCCGTCGGGGCTTTACGAGGTTACGGTTTTTTCGGATGTGCTGGAAAAGGCGGATGCGCTGCTCACCGTTGGCCAAAACATCGTGCTTTCGGTTGAGGCGACCAATGAGGGTGAGCAGCTCAAACTGTTGGCGCGCGGCATTGTTGCGGTTGATAGCGCCATTGCCGGGGTGGCGGCCAAAGGTTTAAAAGTGTTTCTCAACCAGGCGGAGGCCGTGCCGGGCCTGGCCAAAATTCTGGCAACGGATGTGAAAGGCGCGCGCGGGCCGGTCAACCTGCTGCTGAGCCATGCGGACCTGCCCGGCAATGTGGAAATCTCCCTGCCGGGCAAATACCCGGTCAACCCGCAAATAAAATCCGCGCTGAAAAGCGTGGAGGGGATTGTCGAGGTCGAGGAGTTTTAGCCCTTTTGGCCAAGCGCCTCAAGCCGGGCCATAACCCCTCGCCGTAGTCACTCTTGATTGCCGCGCCATCGGGGTGGGGGGAGAGGTGGCAGATTTGATTTTGGGGGCGTGGCGGGCTAAAGCCCGCCCTGCGGCAGATGGTAGGGTGCGTGCTCTGCACGCACCGCTATAGGCTCATCACCATTGGTGCGTGCAGAGCACGCACCCTACGGATTACCCAAGTGCTTCATCACACCGGCCACACACGCCTTCATGCCTATGCGTGCCGACATCCGGCAAAATTTTCCAGCAGCGTTGGCATTTTTCGCCCGAAGCCTTGGCGAAGACCACAGCGGTGCCAGCGCTATCCTCTTGCAAGGCAAAGGCCCCGTTGGGCGGGGTGTCAGACAAAACCGTAATATCGGACACAATGCAGATATCGGCGAAATTCACACTGTCAAGCAGGGCTTTGGTACCGGCATCCACATAGACGGTTGGCGCAGCCTCAAGGCTCGCACCGATCACCTTGGCCGTGCGTTCCACTTCAATCGCCCCCGTTACCACCCGGCGCACCTTGCGGATGCTTTCCCAGCGTGCCGCCAGCGAAGCATCGCGCCAGTCCGGCGTTTCGGGAAAATCCTGCAAATGCACCGAGCTGTCCGCACCGGGGAAGCGCTGTAGCCATACATCCTCCATGGTGAAAACCAGCATCGGGGCCAGCCATGTGGTGAGGCGGTGGAACAGGATGTCGAGCAAAGTGCGGGCGGCGCGGCGCTCTAGGCTGTTGCCGTCACAATAAAGCACATCCTTGCGGATATCAAAGTAAAGGCTGCTCAGATCAGAGGTGCAGAACTGGAACAGTTTTTGAAACACGCCCTGAAAATCATG
>WFQA01000240.1 GCA_015487255.1 Paracoccaceae bacterium
GCATTTGCAGCAACGCCCCCATCAGCATCGGCCCACGCCAGACCACCGCCTCATCCTCGCGCATCATCAGCCCCATCGACATCAGCTTGACCCCATGCGCCTCCACCGGGGCCATGCCGCGCTCGCCCACCGCCTTGGGGCGGTCGGTATTGCCCATCATGCGCGGCTGCGAAGGGCCGTAGATATCGGCGTCAAGCAGGCCCACTTTCAGCCCCCTCCCGGCCATCGCCACCGCCAGATTGGCCGAAACGGTTGATTTGCCAACCCCGCCCTTGCCCGAAGCCACCGCGATAATATGCTTAACGCCGGGCAGGCGCTGCGGCCCCTGCGGCGCGGGTTTCGCCCGTTGCGTGCCCAGATCAGGCGGTGCCTTTTCCGAGTGCGCTGTGACCAGCGCCGAAACCTTGCCCACGCCAAGCGCCTGCACCGCGGCCATTGCCTCTTGGCGCACCGGCTCCATCGCGCCGCCACGTGCCGCTTCCACCTCCAACACAAAGCGCACCGTGTCGCCTTCAATACTGATCGCCCGGGCAATATCGGCCGAAACGATATCCTTGCCGCTGGCCGGGTCCTTGACCCCGCGCAATGCATCCAACACCTGCCGTTTAGTCACGCTCATAATGCACCTCATTTCATACCCGATGATTCTACTCGGGTTTAGCGAATTCGCAAGGAAAAGGGAAACACCATTTTGCCACAGGCGCTAGATATTGCGGTTGACCGACGCCGCCCCAAGCACCCCGATGAATGTGCCCATCACCAGCCCGGCCACCAGCCCGTTAAACCCCCAGAGATAAAAGGCCAGCATCTCCAGCGTGGGCACAAGCACAACCACCAACAGGCGCGGCAGCCTATAACCCGAGGTTTTGAGCCGCAAAGATCCTTTCATCTCAAGTATCTGCGCGGTTCGCTCCAGTATCAGCCCCAGCACCATCCATGGCATCAGATAGGCATATTGCGCATATTGGGCATTGGTTAACAGGGCAACAATCAGCACCGGAAAAGCAGCCGTCACCATCAGCACCAGCGCGCATAGCCCGCCCCAGACCAGCAAAAGCTGCCGGAATTGCCGGGGCTGCTGCACCCCATCCGCCGCAAAGAAAATCGGCGCGGCCAGCCGGGTGAGCACCGCATGGCTAAAGGCAACCGGGGCCAGCGCCACCTGCATCAACGCGGCAAATATCGCCACCTGCTCCAGGCTGCCCATGGCCGAAAGCACCCAGCGATCAGCAATAAAAACCGTGATCGTGACCAGACCGATCAGAAAATAGGTGCCGCCATAGCGCGCCATTTCCGCGCCGCCAAACGAAAGCCTGCCACGGGTTGCTGGCAGGGAAGCGAGGTAAAAATACTGCACCCCCGCAATGGCAAAGAACCCGAGCGCCAACCCGTAAACCGCGCTGATTTCATCATTTTGCACAAAATAGATCGCCAAAAACACCAGCAAAGGCCGGGCCACGGCCCCGACAAGCTGGGCAATGGCATTTTGCCTGCGCTGGCGAAAAGCCATCAGCAGGTATTGCTGCACAACCTGCAACCCCATGGCCAAGGCAAGGGCAAGCATCGCCAAAAATCCGGCCATGCCAAACCAGAGGCCGGCAAGGCCAAGCGCCAGCATGCTTAGCGCTGATATCACGGCGAATACCCGGTTTTGCAGCGCAATATAGCTGCCCAACCCACCATCATTTTGCGCGATAATAGCAAAACGCAGCGTGACCTGCCCCAGCGGGGTAAACAGCACCGCCACCAGAAAACTCACCAGCGAAAACAGCAGGGCATAGCGGCCAAAATCCTCCACGCTCAGCAGATTTGACAGGATTTTAATGGTCAGCAATCCACCGATCATGGTGAGCAAGGTGCCCATTACCACCCACAAAAGTTCACCCTTCAACCTTTTTCGTTTCTGCGATGTCAGCACTGACCGGCCTTGTGGTTTCTGATGGTTTTGCCTGCTATCAACTATCTGTTCCTAACCTGGTAAAACAGCTCGTCCTGCCTTGCCTGACCACTGCTTTCAAAGGAAAAAACAAGATCAATCAGATAGTTCTGATAAGGAGTATAGGCGATGCTCTGTGGCTTTATCAACTGGGCACCAAAAAACAGCAACCCGGCCATGACAGCCATCAAACGGTAGAGCTTGGTCAACCGGCCCATATGTCCGGCAAACAGCACGCTGAAAAGAATGATGTTTTCATAAAATATTCGATTTCTGATCGTGTTAATATCAAAAAACAAAAGCGCCAGAACAGATAGAATGATTGATATTCTAAACAGCGTCATCCGGTTTCTGGCGTCGGGATTATCACGCTGATCGCGCAGGCTTTCAAGCCCGGTGAAAGAAGAAAAAATTATACCGCCAAACAAAACCAGCATAAATATCTGTTCGGCAAGATTGCTGCTGTATTGTTTATCCAGGTAATAGGCAAATTTCAGTGAAATCAGGCCAAGGTTGTTACTGGCAAAACCAATAATCAGCGGCATGGAAAGCCCCAAAGCAAACGCCCCTGCAGAAAGGGTCAAAATGCTACCTTTTCCCCGAACAAACTTCGCCCCGAACAGCGCAAGAATGTAGATTACAGTCGAAATATGAAACAGCAAGCCAAGCGGAATGAGCAAATATGCCACAAATCGCTTGCCTCGAAAGAAAAAGCCCAATCCGAAATTCAGGCAGGCTATCGCCAACGCCTGTCGCAATGTCGACATTTCCAACGTGAACATAGTAAACAAGGTGACCAAAACCAGTGTCAGGGCGATATCGTTTTCCTCGAATGCCCTGGCAAGGAAGCAAATACCCCCCAATAGAATGAAAAGATACACAAGCTGTGCCAATTCGAAAGATGGTAGAATTTGTGAAAGTATATATTGAAACAAAACAAAACCGACTTCATGATTGTAAGCCGCAAAAACCAATGACGGTTCGTTGATAAAGCTGCCAAAGGGCACGCTGGCAAAGTACTCGAATTGTTGTTTGTAAACGGGCCAATCGTAGCCGGTTTCATGCCGTAACCCCACAAAAACCAGTAAAATAAAAAAGATCAGACCCGTTGAAAACGTTATCCGCGCCCGAACCATCAGAACAATAAGAAGCATTGCAACAAAAGCAATATATGTTATCATTTTTCCTCTTTCGCCAGTCCCTGGAAAAATGCACACCACTGCGCCAATACAAGTTCTTTCGCGCCCTGTTCAGTGCTCCACCGCATCAGTGAATCATGGCAGGCCCCAGCGCTAATTGCGTGCTCCACCGCCTCGGCAACGTCCTGCGGAGCAGAGGATGTGGGCACCACGCCCAGCCCATTCCCGACCAACTCTTGCGCCAACTCGCTATCTGGCTCAACAAGTGCCAGCACCGGCACACCAAGCCCCAGATAGGTCAGCATTTTGGAAGGATAGGCGACCCGGTAAATATCCGGCGCCAGCGAGACCAGCCCCAGATCGGCCTCCTCGATCAGAGCGCGAGCTTGCCAAAAGGGTAAAAACGGCGCGAATTTTACCTGTTTATGCC
>WFQA01000241.1 GCA_015487255.1 Paracoccaceae bacterium
CGGCGGGCAACAGCGCGCCGGTGGGGCAGGCCTGCACGCATTCACCACAAGCCACACAGGTAGAGGCCCCCATCGGGTCGCCCTGATCAAAGACAATCCGGCTTTCCGAACCGCGCATCGCCATGCCGATCACATCGTTCACCTGCACATCCCGGCAGGCCTGCACACAGAGGTTGCAATGGATGCAGGCGTCAAGGTTGACCCGCATCGCCACATGGCTGTCATCCAGCAGCGGCACCCGCTCCGCTTTGGGAAAACGGCTTGTGGATACCCCGGCCAGCGCCGCCATATCCCAGAAATGGCTGTCACCTTCGGGCTGGTCGGTGATCAACAGTTCCATCACCATGCGCCGGGCCTTGCTGGCACGCGGGGTTGCGGTGCTGACCACCATCCCCGCCTCGGCCTTGCGGGTGCAAGAGGGGGCCAGCACCCGCTCGCCCTTTATCTCCACCATACAGGCGCGGCAATTGCCCGAAGCCTCAAAACCGGGCCGGTCCGCATGGCACAGATGCGGCAATGCTGTGCCGTGGCGCCTGGCGAGGTCAAACAGGCTTTCACCGGGCAGGGCCTCAACCGGCTTATCGTCAAGAATGAGTTTGATCGGGTCTGGCATGGCTGAAGGCTCCGGCAAGATGGGGTGCCATGCTATCAAGCCCCAAAGCGCCGCGCAATGCCGGTGATGCGGCCCGAAAGCCGTTTATCGGTTTTTAACCCGCCATGGCTAGGGTTGGCGGGTATTTCACATAATCAGGAGGCTTATATGCGCATTCTTACCCCAATTGCCATTGTTTCAACCATTCTTTGGGCCGGGGCAGGCTCGGGGCAGGAATCGGTTTCGGCTTGCGGCACCTTTCCCGCCGGGGCTGAAACTCTTGTGTGCGAATGTGAGGCCGGCTTCACCCCCGGGCCGGTTTGGGGCACCGATGTTTATACCGTTGACAGCGACATATGCGCCGCGGCCCAACAAGCCGGAGCCATCGGGGAAGAAGGCGGTCGGGTCATGGTTGTGGCCACCGACGGGCGGGAAGAATATATCGCCAGCAGCCAAAACGGCATCACCTCCCAGCCCTGGGGCAAATGGGATAGAAGCATCATGTTTGTAAACCCCAACCTGATCATCGGCGTGGCGGCTGATGCCACCACCCCGCCCGAGGCTTGCGGCGTGCTGCCCGCAGGGCGTGACCGGGTAACCTGCTCTTGTGCCGCAAGTGCCACTGCTGCGGGCGGGGTATGGGGCAGCAACCCTTTTACCGCCGATAGCAGTATCTGTGCTGCGGCGCGGTTTTCCGGGGTGATCGGGCCGGGTGGTGGGGTGGTCACCGCCCAGCGAGGCCCCGGCATGCCCAATTATCGCGGCAGCACCGCCAACGGAATCACCACATCTGACTGGCAAAATTATGACACAAGCCTGATTTTTGATCAAAATTAGAGTGCAGTCCCCAAAGCCGTGATCCGGCTTTGGGGAAAATTACGCGTAAAGCGATTTGCCTGCCATCCCCCTTGCGCCTTTGGCGGCAAATGCGTATCTGCCACCCATGCAAGATCAAGCCGATGATATCCACCCGCTGTTTTATGGCGCGCCCTCAACCACCGCTTTCAGAAAGCTGCGCAAGCGTATCATCCGGCAGGCCCGTGAAGCGGTAGAGACCTATGATATGGTCGAGCGCGGGGCGCGGTGGATGGTCTGCCTTTCCGGCGGTAAAGACAGCTACACCCTGCTCGCCGCATTGATCGAGCTGAAATGGCGCGGGCTGCTGCCGGTGGAATTGCTGGCGGTGAACCTCGATCAGGGCCAGCCCGGCTTTCCAGCAACGGTGCTGCCGGAATTCCTCAAAAAAATGGGGGTTGAGCACCGGATCGAATATCAGGACACCTATTCGATTGTCAAAGAAAAGGTGCCGGCCAACCAAACCTATTGCGCCCTGTGTTCGCGTCTGCGCCGGGGCAATCTTTACCGAATCGCCCGCGAGGAGGGCTGCGCGGCAGTGGTGCTTGGCCACCACCGCGATGACGCGCTGGAAACCTTTTTCATGAACCTGTTTCATGGCGGCAAGCTGGCGGCGATGCCCGGCAAGCTGCTCAATGATGAAAAAGACCTGTTTGTGCTGCGCCCCCTGATCAACGTGAGTGAGGCGGATTGCGAAAAATTTGCAACTTCAATGAATTACCCTATTATTCCGTGTGATCTTTGCGGCTCGCAAGACGGTTTGCAGCGCCAGCAGATCAAGCGCCTGCTGGATGGCTGGGAGACCAATGCACCGGGGCGGCGCAATGTGATCTTCAAGGCGCTGACCAATGGCAACCCCAGCCATCTGCTCGACCCGGAGATGTTTGACTTCACATCTCTGCAACGAATCATCTCTGACAGGGGCAAATAACCCAAAAACCCTTGACCTTTCCCCCTTCAGCCTGTTGAACCCAACAAGATGAATAATTGACCGCCAAGCGGAGTGTTTCCATGCAAGACCAAAACAAAAACATGATTCTGGCGATTGCTCTCAGCATGGCCGTGATTTTTGGCTGGGCGATTTTGTTTCCACCCGAGCCAACCCCGCCCGCGCCAAACACCCAGCTCGAGGCCCTGCCCCAGGGCAGCCTGACCCCCCCTGCTGCTGGTGGTGAAGGCTCCAACACGCCGCCCGTTCTGGCCAGTGATCAGGCCGGCACACCCGCCGCCACCGAGGTTGATATCGAGACCGCCCCGCGTATCGATATCCGCACGCCTGAACTTTCCGGCTCGATCTCGCTTGTTGGCGGGCGGCTCGATGATCTGCACCTGACCGAATATAACGTCAACCTCGGGGATGACAGCGAAAAGGTGGTGCTGCTTTCACCAACCGATTCAGACACGCCTTATTATGCGGTCTGGGGCTGGGCCGGCACCGCGGCAGGCAATGGCGGCGGCACCCCCAATGCCACCACGCTCTGGACGCTTGAAAGCGGCACCATACTGACAGACACCTCGCCGATAACCCTGAAATGGGATAATGGCGCGGGCTTGATCTTTCGCCGCACCATCTCGGTGGATGACCAATATATGTTTGACATCGAGCAGAGCGTCGAAAACAGCACGGGCGAAACCGTGCGGCTGGCCCCTTATGGCATTATCGCCCGCCACGGCGAGCCGGAAACCACCGGTTTTTATCTGCTGCATGAAGGGGTGGTGCGCGCCTCTGACGGCGAGATCGAAGAACTGAATTACAGTGATATGCCCGATTTTCCTGTTGTGCCGGGCGATGGCCCGGTCGAGATTATCGACGTGAAGGAAAACGGCTGGATCGGCTTTACCGACAAATACTGGATGACCGCCCTGATCCCCCAGCCGGGGCAGCCTTTTACATCGGTCGCCAAATATACGCCGGGCAACGATACCTACCAAACCGATGCGCGCCTGCCCGCCATGGATGTGGCTGCCGGGCAAACGGCAGTGATGAACACCTCGCTGTTTGCCGGGGCCAAGGTGGTGGATATCATCAAAGGGTATCAGGCTGATCGCGGCATCGACCGCTTTATCGATTCGATCGACTGGGGCTGGTTTTATTTCATCACCAAGCCGATGCAATGGCTGCTTTCCAAGGTGCAGGGGATTGTCGGCAATATGGGTTTTGCCATTATCGGGCTGACGCTGATCGTAAAAATCGCGCTCTTCCCGCTGGCCTATAAATCCGCCGTGTCGATGGCGAAGATGAAAAAACTGCAGCCCGAAATGGCCAAGCTGAAGGAACGCTTTGGCAAAGACAAGCAGGCGCTGCAAAAAGAAACCATGGCGTTTTACAAAAAAGAAGGGGTCAACCCGGCGGCGGGCTGTTTGCCGATTTTGATCCAGATCCCGATCTTCTTTGCGCTTTACAAGGTGCTGTTTGTGGCGATCGAGATGCGCCACGCGCCGTTTATCTGGTGGATACAGGACCTTTCCGCACCGGACCCTTCAAGCTGGCTCAACCTGTTTGGCCTGCTGCCTTATGATGTTTCATGGGCGCCGCAGCTTGTTTCCATCGGGCTGTTTCCGGTTCTGATGGGGGTCACCATGTGGATGCAGCAAAAGCTCAACCCGGCCCCGACCGAGAAAACCCAGGCGATGATATTGGCCTGGATGCCGTGGGTGTTCATGTTCATGCTTGGCGGCTTTGCTTCGGGGTTGGTGATTTACTGGGTGGCCAATAACACGCTCACCTTCTTGCAGCAGTATTTCATCATGCTCTCGCAGGGGGTCAAGCCGGATGTGTTTGGCAATATCATTGCCAGCTTCAAAAAGAAAAAATCCGAATAAATGGCAGGCGGTGTCAGCACCCTGTTTTGCCACCCGATCAAGGGGGTGGGCCGCTGCCGGGTTGCAAACACTGATTTGCTGGCCGGGCAAACCATGGCTGATGACCGGATATGGGCCGTGACCCACGAAGCCAGCCGTTTTGACCCGGCCAACCCGGCCTGGGCGGCCTGCAACAATTTTATGCGCGCCGCCAAGGCACCGGGTTTGCAGATGATCGGGCTGAGCCGAAACGGCGCGGAATACACGCTGAAGTGCGATGGCCGGCCGGTTTTCAGTTTTGACCCGGATGATGACAGTCAGCACGAGGGTTTCATCAACTGGCTGGCGCAATTCATCCCCGCCAACCGCGCCCGGCCCAAAGCGCTGGTAAAAGCCCCGGCGCAGGGCATGACCGACAGTGATTTCCCCTCGATCTCGATCCTGAGCACAACCTCGCTTGCGGCGCTGGCACAGGCGGCTGGCAAACCGGTTGAAATGGAACGGTTTCGCGGTAATATCTGGCTCGGCGGCTTTGCGCCCTGGGCCGAGCGGGGGTGGGTCGGCAAGAGCATCCGCATTGGCGGGGCCGAGATCGAGCTGCGTGAGCAGATCACCCGCTGCATGGCCACCACCGCCAACCCGGTGAGCGGCGCACAGGATATCGCGACCCTGCAATTGCTGGAAAGCAACTGGGGCCATCGCCAATTTGGCCTTTATGGCGTGGTTACAAAATCCGGCCCTGTGGCGCTGAATGACAAGGTGGAACTGCTATGAATATTCCCTTCCCGCTCGCCCAACCCCCCGAGCCACTGGCGCTTGAGCGTGGCCGCAAGCTGTTTGCCGGCAATACTGATTTTTTAAAAGGCGTGGTGGCGATGGACGGCATGCCCCCGGCGGACCGGATCGAGGTCTGCTTTGCCGGGCGCTCCAATGTTGGCAAATCCACCCTGATCAACGCGCTCACCGGGCGCAAGGCGCTGGCCCGCACCTCCAACACCCCCGGGCGCACGCAGGAGATCAACTTTTTCACCCTGCTGGAGCGCCACTATCTGGTGGACCTGCCCGGCTATGGCTTTGCCAATGCGCCCCTGCCGGTGGTGGAAAAATGGCAACGCCTGCTCAAGGCCTATCTTTCCGGCCGCGCCACCCTGCGCCGGATTTTCATGCTGATCGACAGCCGCCACGGCCCAAAGCAGGTGGATGAGGAGATCATGGAACTGCTCGGCACCGCCGCTGTCACCTTTCAGGTGGTGCTGACCAAAGTCGATAAGCCGAGCAAGGGTGATTATACCAAGGTATTGGAAAAAACCCGCAAGGTGCTGCAAGCCTACCCGGCTGCCTATCCCGAGATCATCGCGACCTCGTCTGAAAAGGGCATTGGGCTGGATATTTTGCGCACGGTCGTTGCGACAATGGAATAGGTTGAGGAATTCCTCAATATAACGGCTGGCCGAAATACCCTTTGCCCAAACCCGGGGCGACGCCTCTTTCAAAATCCAGGCAAACAGCGTTTTTTCCATTCTTATGCATATTATTGGCTGCCACTCGACCGTTGACAGTGCGTTTTTGGATTTCCGATCAAAGTTTGATGCCCCTCAGGCATTTGCATTTAGGGTTATCGAATATTCGATGCATTCGGACACATCCCGCCCAGAATGGCACTAAAGCGCGACAGGCCCACCCCGTCGCGGCCATCAGGCACAGAACAAAAATCCAAATTAATCGTCAATAATATTGACAGTTAGATTTCAATATGCATATTGCACTCAGGTAAGAGGATTTCTGTTCGTTTGATGGCAGTATGA
>WFQA01000242.1 GCA_015487255.1 Paracoccaceae bacterium
CGTTAAGGCGTTGCATTTATGGCTGCGAAAGGCGTGCATGGGCTTGGTCCTCAAAACGATAAAGGGCGCATCGGATGGCCCGTCAATTTCTCGGGTCGATACACATGTTTCATCAGCGGTTGTCAAGAGGGCCGGGCGTGGCCGGTAGGTAAGATTGACAGCAAAAACTGCTCAACCGGTGGTCAGTAAAAGCATGAAGCAACCGGATTCTGGCAAGATAAGTGCCCCCAGCGCCAATTTGCCCTCTTGCTACCGAATGGCAAATGGCCGTAAAAGCCCTGGACGTTAACAGAGACAAACCAGCATGCCACTTCCCCCCCTGCAAGACCTGACCCAAAGCAATGATGCGCAATCCGCCCGTAACTGGGTGCGGGTCTTGGCCAAATATCGAGAGCCAAACACCACCCGATCCATTTTTGAACTGGCGGCAAGCGCTTTGCCGTTTTTTGCGCTGGGGGTGCTGGCATGGCTTTCGCTTTCGGTAAGCTACTGGCTGGCTTTTGCGCTTGCCGCGCTCAACGGCCTGTTTCTTGTGCGGCTGTTTATCATCCAGCATGATTGCGGTCATGGCAGCTTTTTTGGCAACCGGCACGCAAATAACTGGGTTGGGCGTGTTATCGGGGTGCTGACCTTGACGCCTTATAAGGTCTGGCGGCGCACCCACTCCATGCATCACTCAGCCTCGGGAAACCTGGACAAACGCGGCATTGGCGATGTTTATACCCTTACCGTGGTCGAGTTTGAAAACCTCTCGAAGTTGAAGCGGATTGCCTATCGCGTGTATCGTCATCCGCTGTTTATGTTTGGCCTCGCACCCACGCTATTGTTTGTGCTTCAAAACCGGTTGCCATTTGGGCTGATGCGCTCGTGGGATTATTGGATAAGCGCGCTTGGCACCAATGTTTTCATCGCGGCCGCGCTTGGGGTTTTGATCTGGTTTGGCGGGCTGGCCGCGCTATTATTGGTGTTTGTGCCAACATTGCTGGTGGCGGCCACCGCCGGGGTGTGGCTTTTTTATGTGCAGCACCAGTTTGAAAATACCCGCTGGGAGCATGAAGAAGAATGGCAGTTGCACGATGTTGCCCTGAATGGCAGCTCTTATTATGTGCTGCCGGCGGTTTTGCGATGGTTCAGTGGCAATATCGGGGTGCATCATGTGCATCACCTTTATAGCCGCATCCCGTTTTACCGCCTGATGGAGGTCATGCGCGAGAATACCGCGCTGGAGGACCTGAACCGGTTGACGATCAGGGAAAGCATCGCCTGTGCCCGGCTGCATCTGTGGGATGAGAAGGCCCGCAAGCTGGTGTCCTTTTCGCAGGCGCGAAAGGCGTTGGCGGCCTAAAGCAACGGCAAGGGCTGGCTTGGCCGCCTGATTTACCTATACTGTAAACATACAGAGATTCGTTTAACAGCGGGGAAATCATGCGTATTTTAAGCTTGTTTATTGCGTTTATCTTCATCAGCCTGCCAGCGGCTTACGCGCAGGAATATATGTTGGAAGAAGTGGCATCCGGCTTTGAGAACCCGGTATTGGCCATTGCGGCCAAAGGGGATGCGCGGCTGTTTGTGGTGCAACAAAACGGGGTGATCTCGGTGGTCGAGGCGGGCGAGCTGCGCGATGTGCTCGACCTGCGCGCGCAGGTGACCTATGGCGGCGAGGCGGGGATGCTCGGCCTGGCGCTGCACCCGGATTTTTTGAGCAATGGCTTGGGTTATGTCTCCTACACTACCGGCAATCTGACCAGCGTGATCGAGGAATACCGCTATGACCCGGCCCAAGCGCGGTTTGACAAGGCCAGCAAGCGCCTGATTTACCGCCTTGAGCAACCGGCGCGCAACCATAATGGCGGCATGATCGTTTTTGGCCCGGACGGCTACCTCTATGCCGGGTTCGGCGATGGTGGCGGCGCGAATGACACCTATGAAAACGGCCAGAATTTTGATACGGATCTGGGCACGATCCTGCGGCTGGATGTGGCAAATGGCACGGTGCGCGCCCCGGCTGACAACCCCAGAGTAAACAGCCCCGCGCCTTTTGCCTGGGCCTACGGGCTGCGCAATCCTTGGCGGTTTTCGATTGATGCGGGGCTGGTTTACATTGCTGATGTCGGGCAATCGGGGCAGGAGGAGATCAGCATCATTCCGACCGGCAGAGCGGGCAGCGGGCTGAACCTTGGCTGGCCATTGGCGGAGGGCGACCAATGCCTGGCCGACCCCGGTTGCAAGCAAAAAGACCTGATCTGGCCGGTGGCCACCTACCCGACCGGTATTGGCTGTGCGGTTACCGGCGGCTATGTTTACCGGGGCCGCGCCTTGCCCGAACTCGAAGGCAGCTATTTTTACGGCGATTTCTGTAATGGTGAGATTTACAGCTTTCGCTATGAAAACGGCAAAGCGGCCGGGCCGCGCGAATGGGCTGGCGAGCTTGGCCGGGTCGAGCAGCTCTCGGGCTTTGGGCTGGATGGATTTGGCGAGATTTATATGATCTCGCTTTCGGGCACGGTTTTAAAGCTGGTGCGGGCCACACCATAATGCCCGCCCCCATCGTGACGGGGGCGGGGGATTGGTTTAATAATATCCGATCAGGAAAAAACCGGCGATGATGCCACCACCGATAATGGTTGACCATATCGTATAGTTAACCGCTGCCGTGCCGGATATCTGCTTGCCCGCCGCGGTGAAATAGAAGGCCAGACCAAAGAAAACGATAAGGTCAAGCGCGCCCTGTGTCACCCAGTGGTGCCCCAGCGCTGCCATCAGATTAACCACCGCTTCAACACTTTCTTTCAGCACCACCAGCAATCCGTTGAAAATCGCGGTAATCGCATAGGCCAAAACATAGCTGCTGATCTTCGGATCAAGCAGGTCGTCATGGGTCGCGTTATTGTTTTGCGTCGTCATTGCTTCATCCTTTCGTTACATTCCAAGTTGCGCTTGCAGGCCAAGCTTGGCCCCCATGGAGATAACCGCCCCGGCACCTTCCATGGCCAGCGCTGTCAGCACCACGCCCGCAGATGTCCATAGGGTCAGCTTGCGCAGGCCGACACTTTTATTTACGGCACCACTGGTGACGATTGGCAGTAAAGTGGCAAGCAGCAGGGTCAAAAAGAACACATGTTCCTTGGTCTCCATGAAGATGCCATGCGCCCAGGGCCACGGCCCGGCCTTGATGACCGCCTTGTCGGCCCCGTAATACAATACATAAAAATAGCCCGCTGTAATATAGGCCAGCCAGATCATCACCATGGAGGTTTTGGCTGCCATGCGCATCCGGTCCAAATTGTCTTCGCGCGGGCTAAGCGCCTCGACAAAAACCCAAACCGCTGCGATCATTCCAAGCACACCGAAGGTCGGGTGCAACAGTAACTCATAGTTCTTGAACATCGGAATTCTCCTCTTCGTCCTGAACGATGTTTGAGGTTTGATTTTCTCCTTCATTCTTGTGTTGGTGGGGGTAGGGTTGGCGCATTGTCAAAAACTTACAATGATTTATGTCAATTTTCCGGCAGTTTACCTCTTTTGCGTGTGGAGGTGGGTATTTGGCATATCGGCCGGGCCGTAACCGGCAACACATCATCAGCCGGTGCCCTCCCGCCGCTCAGCGTCATGTTGCTTCGCAACAAGCCACCTCCCGTTGGGCGTGGCCTCGCTACGCTCGGCGGGTAAGGGGTTAAGCCATTCCTAAAAGGCGAGGTAAAACCCCGCCCCAAAGGTTACATACAGGCCTCAAACAGCGCCTTGGTATTTTCAAAATGCATCTCAACCGGGTTGCCGCCAACCGACGGGTCTTTTAATGCCATCGCGGTCAGTTCATCAATCCGGCTGGCCTCCACCCCCATTTCGCTGAGGTTTTTCGGGGTGCCAAGCTTGTCGTTCAGCTCCAGCACATAGGCTTTGAAGTCGTCAAACCCGCCCGTGAGGCCGAGATAGCCGTTCAGCGCCTCAAACCTGTCTTCAATCGCCGGGCGGTTGAAATCCAGCACTGGCGGGGTGACCACCGCATTGGTGGTGCCGTGATGGGTGTTATAAACCGCCCCAACCGGATGGCTGAGCGCATGCACCGCCCCGAGGCCTTTTTGAAAGGCGGTGGCCCCCATCATGGCGGCGGATAGCATATGGGCGCGGGCCTCGATGTCGTTCGGGTCCGCATAAACCCTTGGCAGGTTGTCTTTCACCAGCCGCATGCCCTCCACGGCAATACCTTGGCTCATCGGGTGGTAATGTGGCGAGGAATAGGCCTCAAGGCAATGGGCAAAGGCATCCATGCCGGTGCCGGCGGTGATGAATTTTGGCATGCCAACGGTGAGTTCGGGGTCGGCGATTACCACGCTGGGCAACACCTTGGGGTGGAAGATGATCTTCTTCACATGGGTCACGCTATCGGTGATCACGCTGGCGCGGCCCACTTCCGAGCCGGTGCCGGCGGTGGTTGGCACCGCGATGATCGGGGCGATGGCGTCGCTATTGGCGCGGGTCCACCAGTCGCCTATATCTTCAAAATCCCATACCGGGCGGGTCTGGCCGGCCATGAAGGCGACCATTTTGCCAAGGTCCAGCCCCGAGCCGCCGCCAAAGGCGATCACCCCGTCATGGCCGCCGTCCTGAAAGACCTTCACACCCGCATCGAGGTTTTTATCGTTTGGGTTTGGGTCCACCTCCGAAAACATGGCGCGGCCAAGGCCCGCATCATCAAGAATATCCAGCGCGTTCTGGGTGATCGGCAGGCTTGCGAGGCCCTTGTCGGTGACCAAGAGCGGGTTTTTCATGCCTGTGCTTTTGCAGGCTTCGGCCAGTTCTTTTATCCGGCCAGCGCCGAATTTGATCTGGGTCGGGTAGCCCCAGTTTCCAACGAGTTTCATGATGTGACTTTCTTCAGGTGGTAGGATTTGGGGCGGGTCAGGTTCTGAAACCCGATCACCGAAAGCGCGCCGCCGCGGCCGGTGTTTTTGCAGCCGGTCCAGCACAGGCCCGGGTCGAGGTAATCGGCGCGGTTCATGAACACGGTGCCGGTTTCCAGCTCGGCCCCGATATTGGCGGCGCGCCCGGCATCGCTCGTCCAGAGCGAGCAGGTGAGGCCAAATTCGCTGTCGTTCATCAGCGCGATGGCTTCCGCGTCGGAGGATACTTTCATAATACCCACAACAGGGCCAAAGCTTTCATCCCGCATCACCCGCATTTTGTTGCTCACATTGGTGAGGATTTGCGGCATCAGATAGGTGCCGCCGTCATCCTCGGGGAACAGGCCCGGGTCGATCATCGCCACCGCGCCGTCGGCCAATGCCTCGCGGGTTTGCGCGCGGACCTCGTCTGCAAAGCGGATATTGGCCATCGGGCCGAGGGTGGTTTCGGGGTCGAGCGGGTTGCCAAGCTTGTAACCCGATACAATTTTAACCGCTTTTTCGACAAATTCGTCATAAAGCGAATCGATCACATAAATCCGCTCGATGCCGCAGCAGCATTGGCCGGAGTTGAACATGGCGGCGTCGATCAGGGTGTCAACGGCGGCGTCGATATCCGCATCCTCCATCACATAGCCCGGGTCTTTGCCGCCCAGCTCGGTGCTTACGCCGGTAAATGTGCCCGCCGCGGCGCGCTCCATCTCCTGCCCGCCACCAACCGAGCCGGTGAAATTGACAAAATCAACATTATTGCCCGCGATCAGGTTTGATGTGGTGGCGTGATCCAGAAAGATATTCTGGAACAGCTCCGCCGGAATGCCGGCGCGCGTGAAGGCTTCAACCATGCGCTCACCCGCCAAAAGGGTTTGGCTGGCGTGTTTCAGCAGCACCGCATTGCCGGCGATCAGGGCGGGGGAAACCGTGTTGATGGCGGTCAGGTAGGGGTAGTTCCACGGCGCGATCACCAGCACCACACCGTGCGGCTCGCGCATGATCCGGCGCTCGAAATCGCCGCTGTCTTCCACGATGATCGGTTTGAGGGCGGCTTCGGCAATCGCCGCCATGCCGCTGGCCCGCTCCTCCACCCCGCCAAATTCGCCGCCATAGCGCACCGGGCGGCCCATCATATGGGCCAGTTCCGGCACGATCTCATCGTTCATTTTGCCAAGCTCGGCCACGCCGGCCTGCACCAGGGCGGTACGCTCGGCGATGGGGCGCCTTTTCCACACCTTTTGCGCGCTGCGGGCCTTGGCCACAGCGGCCTCGGCTGCCTTCAGGCTAACGGATTCGCGCGTCGCATAGATCGCGCCGTCGATCGGTGAGATACACTTGATCGTGGTCATGTTCTTCATCTCCAAGAGTGGGCTGTTTATGCCCGTTCAAACCCGCGGGCGATTTCCCAGTCGGTCACCACACGGTCAAATTCTTCCAACTCCCATTCCGCCGCGCGGGTGTAATGGGTGATTACTTCATCCCCCAGCGCCGCGCGCAGCATGGTGGAGGCGCTGAGCGTGCCCATGGCGTCGCGCAGGTTTTGCGGGATTTTGGCGCTGTCGCCCTGATAGGCGTCGCCCACCGTGGGCGGGGCCAGCGCCAGCTTTTCCTCGATGCCTTTGATGCCCGCGGCCAGCATTGCGGCCATGGCGAGATAGGGGTTCATATCCGCACCGGGGATGCGGCATTCCACCCGCACAGATTTGGTGTTGTTAGCGCAAAGCCTAAAGCCCGCCGTGCGGTTGTCAACCGACCAGATCGTGCGGGTCGGGGCGAAGCTGCCTTTTTGGAAACGCTTGTAGCTGTTCACATAGGGGGCCAGAAAATACATGTATTCGGGCGCGTATTTCAGCAGGCCTGCCATGTAATTTTTCATCAAGCCAGACATGCCCAGCGCGTCGGCCTCGTCAAAAAACGCATTGCGGCCGTCTTTCCACAATGATTGATGCACATGGCTGGAGGAGCCAACCTTGGTGTGGTCCCATTTGGGCAGGAAGGTTACCGCATGGCCCTCGGCCCAGGCGATTTCCTTGATCGCGTGTTTGGCGATAGAGTGGTTGTCGGCGGTATCCAGCGCGCCGCCGTATTTGATATTCAGCTCTTCCTGCCCGGCCTCGGCCTCGCCTTTACTGCCTTCAACGGGAATCCCGGCGGCGTAAAGGTGGTTGCGGATCGGGCGCATGATATGCTCTTCCTTGGTGGTCTGGAAGATGTGGTAATCCTCGTTATAACCCGAAATCGGGTTCAACGCGCGAAAGCCGGATTTGGCAACCTCCTCGAAGCTTTGCTCAAAAATGAAAAACTCAAGCTCGGTGGCCATGATCGCGTCAAAGCCCATTGCCTCCAGCCGGGCGATCTGCTTTTTCAGCATGGCGCGGGGGGAATGCGGCACCGGCTTATGGTGGTGGTCAAGCACATCGCAAAGCACCATCGCGGTGCCCTCCAGCCACGGCACCTTGCGCAGGGTGCCAAGATCAGGCTTCATGATATAATCGCCGTAGCCTGAGGCCCAGTTGGTCGAGGCATAGCCATCCGGCGTGCCCATCTCCAGATCGGTGGCCAGCAGGTAGTTGCAGCAATGGGTTTCCTCATAGCCGCCATCAACAAAATGCCGCGCCAGAAAGCGCTTGCCCATCAGGCGGCCCTGCATATCGATAATACAGGCGAGCACGGTATCAACCTCGCCCGCATTCACGGATTTTTTCAGTTCGTCAAAAGATAGATTGCCAGACATCGGGGTGCTCATTTGTAAGGGGAGGGTCGCGGGCGGGAAGGCCGCCCGCGACATATTTTTAGTAGCGGTAAGGCTTGCCGGCTTTGTTCATGGTCTCGTTGTAATCCTTGAAGATCTGAACAACCTTGGCCTTGGTCTCGGATTCAGCCGCGATTTCATCCCAGAAGACCAGTGCGGCATCTTCCACCTTCTGCCACTCATCATCGTCAATCGAGGTGAGCTGCATTTTGGTGCCGTTGACCCGCAGGTCGGCCTCGCCGCCCCAATACCACCACTGGCGGTGATAATGCGAGTGGTCCATCGCCATGGCCAGCAGGCCCTTCAGGTCTTCGGGCAGTTCGTTATAGCGGTCCATATTGGCAAAGAACGAGCCGGCCCATGCGCCGGAGATGTTATTGGTCAGGAAATAATCCGTCACATCGGCCCAGCCCACGGTGTAATCCTCGGTGATGCCCGACCAGGCAATGCCGTCAAGCTCGCCGGTTTGCACCGCCACTTCGATATCTTCCCATGGCAGCGTTACCGGCACCACGCCAAACTGGGTCAAAAAGCGACCCGCTGTCGGGAAGGTGAAGATCCGCTTGCCCTGCAGATCAGCCAGCGAGGTGATCGGGTCCTTGGTGGCAAAGTGGCACGGGTCCCACGCGCCGGCGGAAAGGTGCTTGACCCCGACCTTGGAGTATTCCGCATCCCAGATCTCGTTCAGGCCGTATTGGTTGAACAGCACCGGCACATCGAGCGAATAGCGGCTGGCAAAGGGGAAATAGCCGCCAAATACCGTGACTTCGGTTGGCGAGGCCATGCTGTCATCATCGGATTGCACCATGTCGATGGTGCCGCGCTGCATGGCGCGGAAAAGCTCTCCGGTGGGCACCAGCTGGTCAGCGGTGTAAAGCTCGATCTCCATCCGGCCTTCAGCGGCTTTGTTGAACAGATCAATCGACGGTTTGACCACATGCGCCGCCAATGCCGGGCCGGCATAGGTTTGCAGCCGCCATTTGATGATGGATTGCGCGTGCACCGCGGGGGCTGCCAGCGTGGCCGCCCCGGCAAGGCCGCCCTTGATCAGAAAATTACGTCTATTTGTCATTTCATTCTCCTTGGTTGGTTATGGGCTTTTATTTGCCCTTTGGTTGGTTATCGGGCCGGTTGATCCGGCCCGCTTGGGTTATTCATGGTTATTCATCGGTTCGCATATATATATTCCGGCAGCCAAAGCGCGATCTGCGGGAAGGCAATGATCGTGCCCAGTGCCAGCAACATCACCGCCACAAACGGGATGATCGAGGTATAGATGTCGCGCAATGATATTTCGGGCGGGGCCATGGCGCGCATCAAAAACAGGTTATAGCCAAAAGGCGGGGTCATATAGGCGATCTGTGAGGTGATGGTATAGAGAATACCATACCAGATCAAATCAAACCCGAGCGCGCCAACCAGCGGCACATAAAGCGGGGCGACGATCACCAGCATCGCGGTATCATCCAGAAACGTGCCCATGATCAGAAACGAAAGCTGCATCAGCAGCAGTATTTCCCACGGGCCAAGGCCGAGATCCTCAAGGAAAAACGCTTCAATCGCCTTCACCGCGCCCACCCCGTCAAACACCGCGCCAAAGGCCAGCGCGGCAAGGATGATCCACATGAACATGGCGGAGATTTTCAGGGTCTCGCGGATGGTGGTCTCAAACACTTTTTTGGTGTAGCGGCCCTTGAAAATGGCAGCCAGCGAGGCCACAACCGCCCCCACGGCGGAGCTTTCCACCAGCGAGGTCCAGCCATTGACAAACGGCACCATCATCGAGGCAAAGATAAACAGCGGCAAGGCCCCGGCGCGCAGCAGGCCGATCTTTTCGCTGAGCGGAATCTTTTTAAGCTCCTCGCGGGAAAGGGCCGGGCCAAGCGAAGGGTTTATCTTGCAGCGGATATAGATATAGATGATGAACATGCCCGCCATCATCAGCCCCGGAAACACCCCGGCCAGCCAGAGCTTGCCCACCGGCTGGCGGGCGATCATCGCATAAAGCACCAGCACCACCGAGGGCGGCACCAATATGCCAAGGCTGGATCCGGCCTGAATCACCCCGGTGATCATGCGCTTGTTATAGCCGCGCTTCAGCAACTCGGGCAGCGCGATGGTGGCCCCAATGGCCATGCCCGCCACCGATAGCCCGTTCATCGCCGAAATCAGCACCATCAAGCCGATAGTGCCAATCGCCAGCCCGCCATTTACCCCCCCCATCCAGACATGGAACATGCGGTAAAGGTCGTCGGCAATGCCGGATTCAGACAGCACATACCCCATATAGATAAACAAGGGCAGGGTGAGCAGCGGATACCATTTCATCAGCTTCATCGAGGCGGCAAAGGGGATATCCTCGCCGCCAACCCCCCAAAGCAGCAGGGCCGCCACCGTGGCGACAATACCAATGGCGGCAAACACCCGCTGGCCCGAGATCAGGGTGATCATCATGCTGGCAAACATCAAAATGGCAATCATTTCAAAGGACATTAAAGCTCTTCTCCGCGGATGGTGGCGATGTCTTTGAAAAACACGGCAATGGCTTGCAGCAGCATCAGGAATATGCCGACCATGGCAAGGGTTTTGATTGGCCAGAGATAGGGCCGCCAGGCGGTGGCCGAGCGCTCCATGAAGCCAAGCGTATCAAGCGCGCCTTCCACCCCGCCGCTGAACAGGCCCGAGATGATCTGGCCGTAAAACTCGTAAACCCCCATATTATAGGGCTGGCCCAGCGAATAGGCGGTGGAGCCGATCGCCCCCTGCAGCAGGATCACCAGATAGAAGATCAGCCCGAAAATGGTGAAGGCATCAACCCAGGCTTTGGTGCGGATCGACCAGCCGCCATAAACCAGATCCATGCGCACATGGGCATTGAGCTGCATCGAATAAGGCCCGCCCAGCAGGTAATAGGCCACCATGATGAATTGCGCGGTTTCCAATGTCCATTGCGAGGGCCTGATCTCGAGGCTGGCCAGCCAGGCCTGCAACCATTGGGTGGAGGCGTAATCACCCAGAATGGAGCGCTCGCTCGACAGCTCGAAAAGCACTTTGGAAAAGGTGGAAAACAGCAGGATCGCCATCAGCACAAAGATCAGATACATCGCCATGCGGCCGATGCGGTAATTCACCGCCTCAACAACCTTCACATAAGCAACGATCACTCTGGGCATCAGGCCCCCCCGCCTGTGGTCTTGAGCGCCGATGTCAGGAGTTCAGCCAGCCATGTTGCAACCTTGCGCTGGTCTTTTTCGGTCAGGATCAGGTCATTGCGGATCTCGATCATCACATTGAGCAGGCCCAGCGGCCTGGCATGGGCATTGAGGGTGTGGGTCACACCATCCTGCGGGCCATAGGGGGCGTTGCGCTCCACCTTGTAGGCCGGGTTTTTGATGGCGGCATCGAGCAGCGCGTCGGCAAGGCGGCTGTCCCGGTCATGCAGAATGCCGATTTCCACCGCGCGGGGCCTGCCCTCGTAGACCGGGGTGAAGGAATGGATGGTGACCAGCACCCGGTCGGGGCGGCTGCGGGCCTGTGTGGCCAGCGCCTTGCGAAACGGCTCATAGATATACATGGCGCGCAAGGCCCGCTCCGCCGGGCTGAGGTTTTGGTTGCCGGGGATATCATAGATTTCGCTCTTGGCGCGCACCGCCTGTGCCGAGCAGGGGGGGCGGTTGCAATCATAAACCAGCCGCGAGGTTTTTTGCGCCACCAGAGTGGCATCGAGCATTTCGCTGATATGCCGGGCAACCCCCAGCGCGCCGGGGTCCCATGCGATATGGCTCTGGCTGGCGGCCTCGTCCAGGCCAAGCCTGCCCAGCCCCTCGGGGATGAATTTTGAAGCATGCTCACACACCAGCAAGATCGGGCTTTGCCCCGCCGGATGGCTGGTGCTGACCACGTTTTCCGGCAGGGTTGCCAGCCAGTCCGGTTTGGTTGAAAGATTCAAGGGTGCCGCCTGTGATGTTCGTTATTTGAAGTTGCTGTGAAGAATATGTTTCAGAAAGGGCGCGCCTGTCAATAAAATTACACAATTAAATCTGTCTGGCTGGTCAAATATGGTATAAATTCGCGGATAACGCGAAACAGGTGAAGGAAACGCATATGCCCGCCAGTGATTTTACCGTTGCGCAGCGAATCCATGACGGTTTTGACGCCCTGACCCGCGCTGAACGGCAACTGGCCAATATCATATTGGAAAACTACCCGGTATCGGGGCTTGGCAGCATCACCGCGCTGGCGGAAAATGCCGATGTATCCACCCCGACCGTGGCCCGCATGGCCCGCAAGCTGGGTTTTGGCGGGTTTCCTGAAATGCAGGCCCAACTGCGTGCTGAACTGGAAGCCACGATATCGGACCCTTTGACCAAGCACGACAAATGGGCGGCGGATGCCCCCGACACTCATATCCTGAATCGATTCGCCGATAATGTAATCGATAATTTGCGCAACACGCTCAAGCACCTGAACGCGGCGGAGTTTGACAGGATCGTGGAAGTGCTGAGCAACACCGAGCACACGGTGGCGGTGGTTGGCGGGCGGCTGAGCCACAGCCTTGCCAGTTATTTTTTTACCCATTTGCAGATGATGCGCGACGGGGTAACGCTGATCGAGCGTAATTCCTCCAGTTGGCCGCATTATCTGCTCAGCCTGAAAGAGGGCGATGTTCTGGTGGTGTTTGACATGCGCCGCTACGAGCAGGACCTGCTGCGCTTTGCCGAAATGGCGCGGGCGCGCGGGGTGCGGATTATCCTGTTTACTGACCAATGGGGCTCCCCGGCGGGAAAGTTCGCCGAACTGCAGATACATTCACGCATCGAAGTGCCCTCGACTTGGGATTCATCGGTGGTGACCATGTTCATACTGGAGGCGATTATTTCTGCTGTGCAAAACCAGTCCTGGGAGCGTAGCAAGGACCGGATGGAAGAGTTGGAAGACCTGTTTGGCAAAACCCGCCTGTTTCGGAAATTTGTTTGACCGGGGCACCCTCTTGCCGAGCGAAGCGAGGCCATGGCGCCGCAGCCCTTTTTTGAAGGCCTCTTCAAAAATGCCACCGGTTCCGCTTGGTGCAGGGTCAGGATTTCTTGCTGCAGCGCCGCCGCGTGCGCCCGGCTCGGGGACATACCCCCGCTAGAGCGGGCGCAGCCCCCTCGCCGGGCGCATGTTGTGCGCAGCACAACAGGGAAATAGCGTTATTTACCGGTTCTTCAGGATGCGGATTATGATCATAAAGGCTGCTCCGGCAATCAGTAGCGCAGTCGTGGCAAAGGGAATCACAGCGCTGCCGGTAAGGTTATAGCTCTCATACGTGCCCCCTCTCGGTGATTGCATGCAATCACCTGCCGGGCAGCGGATGCGGCGCGGGTTCGTCTATCTGGCAGCGGTGATTGACTGGTTTACCCGCAAGGTTTTGGCCTGGCGGGTGTCGATCACGCTTGAAACCGCGTTTTGCATCGAGGCCGTGGAAGACGCCATGGTGCGCTTTGGCAGGCCCGAGATATTCAACACAGACCAAGGCAGCCAGTTCACCTCGACCGACTTCATCAAGCTGCTGAAAGATGCCGAAGTTTCCATCTCGATGGGCGGTAAAGGCGCGTGGCGCGACAACCGGATGATCGAGAGGTTCTGGCGTAGCATCAAATACGA
>WFQA01000243.1 GCA_015487255.1 Paracoccaceae bacterium
ACGGGTAGCAGGAGCACAGGGTGCAGACCACCAGGTTATGCCGCTCAGGCGTGTTTTCCACCGCCACCATGTGCTCGCCTTGCCGCCCCGTATAGCCAAGCTCGCCAATCGCGCCGGTGGCATCTTGCAGCAGGCGGGCCTTGTAGGCCGGGTCCAGCCATGCCCGCGCCACCACCCGCGCCCCGTTTTGCGGGCCGATCCGGTTTTGATACATGTCAATCAGAGCGCTCAACGCCTCGGGGTCCACCAGCCCTTTTTTGACCAAAATCGTCTCCAGCGCACGGGCGCGCAGCTCCGGATCGGAGGGCAAAAGCGAATGGGGCTGGGAGTGATCGTGTGGCATGGAGCCTTCTGACTTGCTCTGGGCCAAGCACACTACAGCGGCCCGGCCTTGTCAAGCTTGCCGCATAAAATCTGCCCTGCTGGAATTGTTTTAAAAACATTTATTCATCTTGTGGCCTTCCCCGCCGCATCCGGTTAAAGCTGATGGGAGCATATTGTAACATCCGCTTTGGTGGCCTGTTATTCCTTCAGGAGGAACCGCGCGTTATTGATGGATTTCAAAAGGCCGCAAAAATGAACACCCAGCAAGGCCGGTTTCTGACCGGCTCCACCATGCGCCACGTTGTGGTAATGACCCTCAGCTCGACCATCGGGCTGACGTTTATGTTTTTGATCGATGCGGCCACGCTTTTCTGGGTGGCGCGCATGGGGGTTGAGCAAAACATGGCCGCGCTGGGCTTTGCCTGGACCATCCAGTTTTTCACCCTCTCGGGGGGCATTGGCCTGATGATCGCCGCTGTCGCGCTGGTCAGCCGGGCGATCGGGCGGGGAGACCGCGAACAGGCCCGCCGCCATGGCAGCTCGGCGATGGTGATCACGGTTTTGGTGCAGGTGGTGCTGGCCGCGATTGTGCTGTGGTTTCGTGAGGATATACTGGCATTGGCCGGGGCCAGGGGTGAGACTTTGGCCATCGCCAGCCGGTTTTTGCTGATCTCGGTGCCAAGCCTGCCGATCATGGCTTTGGGCATGGTTGGCTCGGGCATATTGCGCGCCCAGGGCGATGCCACGCGCGCCATGCTGGTGACCATTTTTGCCGGGCTGGTCGCCATGGCGCTGGACCCGCTGTTTATCTTTGGTTTTGGCCTCGGGGTGGATGGCGCTGCGATTGTGATGAACATCGCCCGCAGCACCACCGCGCTGCTGGCGCTCTATTTTGTGGTGCGGGTGCATGATCTGGCGGCAAGGCCCAGCCTGGCCAATGTGCGCAAGGTGGCCCCGGCCTTTGCAGCCATTGCCGCACCGGCGATGGCCACCCAGCTTTCCACACCGCTCGGCAACTACATCGCCACCGGGTTCATCGCGCAATTTGGCGATGGTGCGGTGGCGGGCTGGGCGGTTGTCGGGCGGCTGACGGTGCTGGCCTTTGGCGGAATATTTGCGCTATCCGGCGCGGTGGGCGGGATATTTGGCCAGAATTACGGTGCCGGGCAGATGGATAGGGTGCGCTCCACCTACCGCGATGCCCTGATCTATTGCCTTGGTTATATTCTGCTGGCCTGGCTGGCGCTTTGGTCTTTGCGCGGGGTGGCGATAGAGGCGTTTCAGCTTGGGCCGGAGGGGGCCGGGGTGGTGCTGGCGTTTACCAATCTGGCGGCTGGCGGCTTTGTGTTTACCGGCATCTTGTTTGTCAGCAACGCGGCGTTTAATAATCTGGGGCGGCCGCTTTGGTCCACCGGATTTAACTGGGTGCGTGACGGGGTGTTGATGTTTCCGCTCTGCTGGGCGCTGGCCAATGCGCTGGGGGCGACCGGGGTGGTTTACGGGCAGGCGCTGGCCGGGGTGTTGGCCGGTATGCTGGCAGCCGCGACGGCATGGCGCTTTGTGGCCCGGCTTTAGGGGGATATGTGGTTTTTCATGACTGATAATAAAGCAATGCCAACGGCGGATAGCCGACATTTTGTGCTGCAAACGCCTCTTTGCGGCCCTTATCCCGATGGCTTTAAGCAGGTGCAATTTGGTATGGGCTGCTTTTGGGGGGCTGAGCGGGTATTTTGGCAAATGCACGGCGTGTGGACCACCTCCGTTGGCTATGCGGGCGGGCAGGGCGCGGCCCCCAGTTATGAGGCGGTTTGCAGCGGGCGCACCGGCCATGCCGAGGTGGTGCATGTGGTTTATGACCCGGCAAAACTGGGGCTGGGGGCATTGCTCAAGGCATTTTGGGAAGGCCATGACCCGACACAGGGCGAGCGGCAGGGCAATGACCGGGGCAGCCAGTATCGCTCGGTGATATTTACTTATGACGAGGCTGATCAGACACAGGCACTGGCCAGCAGGGCCGCCTATGCACCGGGCTTGCAAGCGATGGGTTTTGGCCCTATCACCACGCAAATCATTGCCGATCCGGGCTATCATATGGCTGAGCTTTACCACCAGCAATATCTGGCCAAAAATCCCGATGGCTATTGCGGCATCGGCGGCACCGGGGTCGCCTGCCCGGTCAGCGCAAAATAAAGGACGTTATATGCCAAGTTTTTCCGCCCTTACCACCCTGCCGGGTGCGGCGCGTGGGCAAGCGCTTGCCCACGCGCTGGAGCAGTTGCAACCTGCTCCGACCGGTGTTGGGATTTTCGAGGTAGAGGATGGCGCGGGCCTGTGGGAGGTTGGCGGGTATTTTCTGGAGCGCCCCGACAGTGTGGCGCTGGCCCTGCTTGCCGCCGCCCATAATGCCCGGCCGTTTGTGATCTCGGAAATTCCGGATAAGGACTGGGTTTCGGAGGTGCGCCGCGAGTTGACCCCGGTGCATGCCGGACGGTTTGTGGTTTATGGCGGGCATGATGCGGATAATGTGCCAAGCCAGAAGATCGGGCTGCACATAGAGGCGGCGATGGCCTTTGGCACCGGGCATCACGGCACCACGCAGGGCTGCTTGCTGGCGTTTGATGCCTTGCTCAAGCAAGGGCTGGTGGCGCGCAATGTGGC
>WFQA01000244.1 GCA_015487255.1 Paracoccaceae bacterium
ATCATCAGCATGCAACCGGGCGAGCACCTCCAGTCCGCCATGGTAAAGCTGGGCATTTGGCTCCCTTTCCGGCATATATTTTGAGAGCATAGCTGATAATGCATTGAAAGTATAAAGTTTTTCCCGATCGGTAAGTAAAGTGAAGCTACGTGAAGATATAAGTTCAACGCTAAATGACCCAAGCTGGCCCTCAAGCCTTGCCCGCCAGCTTAACGCCAGTTGGGTGCCCGGTTGCAGCAAAGCACCCATTTTGCGGCTGCCCCCGCCACGCACCAAACCGGCATGCAGACCGTGGGTCTCGGTCAATACCTCGATAATCGCCGCGCTCTCCCCGTGCCGCCGGACATTCAACAACACACCCTGATCTTGCCATTCCATGGCATTAACCTAGCCAAAAAGCCCGTCTTCGTCGAGTAGGGTTTGGCCTTTTTGATCCTCGACTTCGATCACCCATAAATCGCGGTCAAAGCTGCGTTGCCGGGCGATCAGCGCATCCATTTCCGGCTCCGGGCCGGTGCCGAGCACATCCCATATTCGTGTGCCATCGGCGCCATAGGTGCGATGAAAAAGTGTGGCCGTGCCATCAAGCGGGTTGGATTTGATCAGCACCGCCCCGGCGGTTTCATCACCCTTATGCACGATAAAAGCCGGAATATTGGCAAGGCCAAGCCGCCGCAAATAGGCCTGAACCCAAAAACTGGCAGTGAGCCGTGGCATCTAATCCCCATCGCGAAAGTTTAGCCCGATTTCAGAGTAGCGCTCGGCCTCTTCCAGCCAGTTCGGCCGCACCTTGACCTGTAAAAACAGGTGCACCTCGCGGCCGAGAAACTCGGCCAGTTCCTTGCGCGCATCCATCGAAACCCCTTTGATAGTGGCCCCTTTTGGCCCGAGCAAAATCCCTTTATGCCCGTCGCGCATTACATAGATCAGCTGGTCTATACGCACCGATCCGTCTTTGCGCTCCTGCCAGTTTTCGGTTTCGACGGTGAGCTGGTAGGGTAGCTCCTGATGCAATCTCAAGGTGAGTTTCTCGCGTGTAATTTCAGCGGCGATCTGGCGCAGCGGCGCATCGGCGATCTGGTCCTCCGGATAGTGCCACGGCCCGGCAGGCAGCTCTTTGGCCAGCCAAAGCCGCAGCGCCTCCACCCCATGGCCTTTTTCGGCCGAAATCATAAATGTTGCTTTGAAATCATATGATTCATTTAGTTTGGTTGTTAATGAGAGCAAGGTTTCCGGCTTTACCCTGTCGATTTTATTGATGATCAGGGCCACTTCCGTGCCCATTGGCAAATGGTCTTTCAATCCATCCAGAATTGCCTGCACGCCCTCGGTTAGCCCACGATTGGCCTCAACCAATAGCAGAACAATATCCGCATCCGCCGCCCCGCTCCAAGCGGCGGAAACCATAGCCCTATCAAGCCGCCTGCGTGGCCTGAAAAGGCCTGGGGTATCAACAAAAATTATCTGGGTCTCACCCTCGATCGCGATGCCGCGAATGCGCGCGCGCGTGGTTTGCACCTTGTGGGTCACGATCGAAACCTTGGCCCCGACCATGCGGTTGAGCAGGGTGGATTTGCCGGCATTCGGCTCTCCTATCAGGGCGGTAAATCCACAATGCCTGGTCATTCTATCTCTTTCAGTTTTGCCAGCAGTGCCGTGGCTGCCTGCACCTGCGCCGCTTTTTTTGAGGCCGCTTCGCCGCATGCGGCGTAGCCGTTATCCAAGGCGGCTTCCACGATAAACACCGGCTGGTGGTCTGGCCCGGTGCGGCTGATATCGGTATAGGACGGGGTTGGCAGGCCGCGGGCCTGCGCCCATTCCTGCAATGAGGATTTGGGGTCAACCGCGCGCTCCTGTGCGGTAAAAATCCGCTTGCCCCACAGGCGCAAAACCAGATTTTGCGCCTGGGTAAAGCCGGAATCCAGATAGACCGCCGCAATTACCGCCTCCATTGCATCGCCCAAAAGCGCCACTTTGCGCCGCCCGCCCGAGCGCATTTCAGAGCGGCCGAGCTTTAGCGCCGCCCCCAGCCCGATCTGCTCGGCGACCTCGGCGCAGGTCTCTTTGCGCACCAGCGCATTGAGGCGCGGTGCCAGCTCGCCCTCGCGGGCATCCGGGTCCGCCTCAAATAGCGCCTGTGCAATCACCAGCCCTAAAACCCGGTCGCCGAGAAACTCCAACCGCTGGTTATCATGGTCTTTTTTGCTGGCGCTGGAGGCGTGGGTCAGGGCTTGCAGCAGCAGCCGTTCATCCTTGAAGCCATAGCCAAGCCGCTCGGAAAAACCGCTGATGGAGGCCCCGCCACTCACTCAACCGCCTTGAAAAAACGATCGGACCGCCATGTCCAGAAATAGAGCATCGAGCGACCCGCAGAGGAAAAAATGATCCGGTCGGCCCGACCGATGATGTTTTCACGCGGCACAAAGCCAACCCCGCGTTCGGGGCCGGTTTGCGAATAGCGGCTATCCACGGAATTGTCGCGATTGTCACCCATGAAGAAAAACTGCCCTTCGGGCACGGTCACTTCAGGGAAATTATCGGCGCGATAGTTGCCGAAATCGAGGATCGAGTAAGAGACCCCGTTGGGTAATACTTCGGTGAAACGCTGTTTTTCACAGGCCTCGCCCAGGCGCGGTGAGCCGTTTGAGCAGCGCGGTGTGCTGCCCACCGGCCCCTGGCGTTCATAGGTTTCGACAAACACGCCGTCAGGGGTGCGCGAAACCGGTGTGCCGTTGATATAAAGCAGGCTGTCCACAAGCTTGATTCTATCACCCGGCAGGCCGATCACCCGCTTGATATAGTCTTCACCACTCAGGGGGTGTTTGAAAACCACCACATCGCCACGCTCGGGGTCGGCGCCGAAAAGCCGGTTCTCGCTGCCTTTGGCAAAGCCGCAGAAATCCACGCCGAAATAGCTGGGGCAGGAGGCGTAGGAATAACCGTAAGCGAATTTGTTTACGAATAGAAAGTCGCCGATCAGCAGGGTGGATTTCATCGAGCCGGAAGGGATCCAGAAGGGTTGGAAGATCAGGGTGCGGATGGCACCGGCAATCAGCAGGGCGTAAAACACGGTTTTGATGGTTTCCTTTATCGGACCATCCTTCTTCTTTACTTTTTTTGCCATCGGGAATCTTTCAAATTGCAATATGCGCTATGTGTGCCTGCTTTGGGGGGATGTCAAGCATCCGGCACCGCTTCGATGATAACAAAGGCTTGCGCCCAGGGGTGATCATCGGTGAGGGTGACATGGATTTTGGGCCTGTGCCCGGGCGGGGTGAGGCGGTTGAGCCGCGCCAGAGCGCCGCCGCTCAGCTCCATCTCGGGCTGGCCGGTGGGCAGGTTTCTCACCGCCATTTCCTTCCAGGCCACCCCCATGCGCAGCCCGGTGCCCAGCGCTTTGGAGCAGGCCTCCTTGGCGGCCCAGCGCTTGGCATAGGTCTCAACGGTGGCCGCGCGGTATTCGGCGGTTTTCTTTTCGGTTTCGGAAAACACTCTTTGCACAAATCGAACACCGAACCGGGAGATTGTGCCTTCGATTCGTTCAATACTTACCATATCCGAACCTATGCCAATGATCACGCGACACTCACTCCGCTGCTTTCCTGACGGGCTTCATCCATTATGGTGCGCATGCGGCGGATGGCGCTGTCCAGCCCCGAGAAAATCGCCTCGCCAATCAGAAAATGGCCGATATTCAGCTCCAGCAGTTCGGGCAGGGCAGCAACGGGTTTAACGCAATCATAGGTCAGCCCGTGGCCGGCATGCACTTCCAGCCCGAGATCAAGCGCGAGGCTGGCCATGTCCTTGAGCTTGTCAAATTCGGCATCACGCACCTCAAAGCGCCCTTCGGCATGGGCATCGCAATAGGCGCCGGTATGCAGCTCGACCACCGGCGCACCAATGCGCGCCGCCGCCTCGATTTGCCGACGGTCAGCGGCAATGAAGATCGACACCCGGCAGCCCGCCTCGCGCAGCGGGGCGATGAAATGCGCGATGCGGTTTTCCTCCCGCGCCACTTCCAGCCCGCCTTCGGTGGTGCGCTCCTCGCGCTTTTCCGGCACGATGCAGACCGCATGCGGCAGGTGGCGCAGGGCAATCTGCTGCATTTCATCAGTGGCGGCCATTTCGAAATTCAGCGGAATATCAATGGTATCAAGGATTTTTTCGATATCTGCATCGGTAATGTGCCGCCGGTCTTCGCGCAGATGCGCGGTAATGCCATCCGCACCTGCCGCCTGTGCCAGCTTGGCGGCGCGGGCCGGGTCAGGGGTGCTGCCGCCGCGGGCGTTGCGCACGGTTGCCACATGGTCGATATTGATACCAAGGCGGAGACGGGAGGGGGTGTTCATATCAGGCCTCTTTGTGTGAATACCATCAGGCTAAGCTGCAAAATGGCTTTTGTCAGCCCTTCAACGCCTTTTTCCGGGCCTTTTGTGCCAGTTTTTTGCGCCGCAACGCCTGGTAGGCCTTGATCAGCGGCCTTGTGATGTAAAACGCGGCCACGCCAAAAATCGCGCCAAGCAGGGTGCCGCCAATGAAATAAGGCAGCATGACTTCGGAAAAGAACCCCCCCATGCCCGACATCTGGCTCTGACCAAAGCCAAACAGGGATTTGAAAGAGGCCAATATCGAATGCCCCGCATCACGAAACGCCTGGCCGATCTTGGCCATATCGTGCTCTGCCGGGTTGCGGCCCAGTAGCAGGGTGCCGTATTTCAGCGCAAAGCCGATGATAAACGGAAAGGTGATCGGGTTGCCAAAAAACGTGCCTGCCGCCGCCGCGATCATATTGCCGCCAAACAGCCGCGCCAGAATCAGCGCATAGATGATATGCAGCCCGAAAAACGGTGAAAATGATGCAAATACCCCAAAGCCGATGCCACGGGCAATGCGGCCCGGGCTGTCGGGCAGGCGCCGGAGCCGATGCGCCATATAGGTGAGCGTGCGCCTCCAGCCCGCCCGGGGCAGGATGTAGTTGCGCAGGGTCTCGACCCAGTGCAGTTTTTTGCGGCGCTTGAAGACCATGGCGAATGGGTTACCTTTTATACATCACTTTTTCGGGCCGAATTCACACAGGCTGGTATCGCGAAAGCGGACCACCTCGGCCACGTCCGAATCTGCGTTGAGGGCGGTTTCCACATTGGTGAGATGTTCGATATCCCGCACCATGATGTCTAGGCGGATTCGGTAAAAATCCGGTTTCCGGTTGGTAAATTCTATGTTGACGATATTGGCATGGTGCTCACCGATCAGGGTGCAGATGCGGCCCAGCACCCCGGCATCATTGGCCATGGCCACCTCGATCTTGGTCTCGTTACAGGCTTGAGAGGAGGCCGGGGTCCAGCGCAGATCGACCCAGCGGCGGTCATTGCCCTCAAATTGTTCGAGGATCGGGCAGTCGATCGCATGGATAAGCACCCCGCGCCCGGGCATGGCAATGCCAACGATGCGCTCGCCGGGCACCGGAGAGCAGCAAGGGGCAGGGGTGGCGGATTGGTTGGGGGCCAGGCCGATGACCCGGTCCTCATCGGAGGCAGGGCCGGTGCTGTTGCCTGATTTCACCAATTCCGGGTAAAGGGTTTTGACCAGATCACCACCGCTGATCTCGGCCGCACCGATCTCGGCCAGCAGCGCATCACCGCTATTCAGGTTAAACAGTTTGGCGGCGGTTTCCAGCGCCTTGTCGGTGGGCTTTTTGCCGACCCGCCCGAGCGCAACCCGGGCGATCTCGCGCCCGAGGCGGATATGGGCCTCGCGGTGCTCATCGCGCAAATAGCGCCGGATGGCGGATTTGGCGCGCCCGGTCACCACCATATCTTCCCAGCTTGCCTGTGGGCGCTGCCCTTCGGCGCGGATGATCTCCACCGACTGGCCATTGCGCAGCTTGGTCCAAAGCGGCACCCGCTGGCCGTTGACCTTGGCCCCCACACAGGAATCACCGATGCGGGTGTGGATGGCATAAGCAAAATCTATTGGCGAAGCGCCACGCGGCAGCTTGATGACTTCGCCCTTGGGGGTGAAGCAAAACACCTGATCCTGAAACATTTCCAGCTTCACATGTTCCAGAAAATCATCGGGGTTATCCGAGGCCTCAAACCGCTCTGTGAGCGAGCGCAGCCAGCGAAACGGGTCCACCGCAAAGGGGTTTTCCACCCGTACCCCGTCACGATAGGACCAATGCGCCGCCACCCCGCTTTCGGCGACCTGATGCATTTCCTTGGTGCGGATCTGGATCTCGACCCGCTTGGCGTTGCGCCCCGAAACCGTGGTGTGGATCGAGCGATAGCCGTTGGATTTGGGTTGGGAGATATAATCCTTGAAGCGCTCGGGCACCGCTGCCCAGCGCTGATGCACCGCGCCAAGTGCGATATAGGTATCTTGCACATTGTCGGTGATGATCCGAAAGGCATAGATATCTGAAAGCCGGTTGAACGGTTCTTTTTTCTCTTCCATCTTGCGCCAGATCGAATAGGGGCGCTTTTCCCGCCCGGTCACCCGGGCCTTTACCCCCACCCCCTCGAGCGCGACCTGGATATCCTCGATGATATGCGGAATCAGCTGATCATTTTCTTTGCTCAGGTTGATGAAGCGGCGCATGATCGAGTTGCGCGCCTCGGGGTTGAGCACGGCAAAACACAGGTCTTCCAGCTCGTCGCGGATATATTGCATGCCCATGCGCCCGGCCAGGGGTGCGTATATCTCGATAGTTTCGCGTGCCTTTTTGCGCTGCTTTTCCTTGGGCATGGCGCGCAGGGTGCGCATATTGTGCAGCCGGTCAGCCAGTTTGACCAGCAGCACCCGCAGGTCTTTTGACATCGCCATCAACAGTTTGCGAAAATTCTCCGCCTGTTCGGTTTCAACCGAGGAAAGTTCGAGATTGGTCAGCTTGGTCACTCCGTCAACCAGTTGCGCGATCTCGGGTGAAAACTGCTCGGCCACCTGCTGATAGGTGGCTTTGGTATCTTCAATGGTATCATGCAGCAATGCAGTGACGATGCTGGCATCATCGAGCTTTACCTCGGTCAGCAGCATGGCCACGGCCACCGGGTGGGTGAAATACGGCTCGCCGGATTTGCGGGTCTGCCCTTTATGCGCCGCCGCGCCAAAGGCATAGGCGCGCGCGATCAGATCAGCATCGCTTTGCGGATTGTAGCTCTGGACCTTTTCGATCAAATCTTGCGCGGTGATCAACCAGTGGCCCTCCTGAGGTCAGCTCGGGCTTTGGGCTTCCATCAGCGCGCGCAGCATGTTTTCTTCTGACATATCATCCTCGATCGGGGTGTCGGGGCTGTCCTTTTCCATCAGCAGCGGCATCGAGTCGTCTTCCGGCTCGTCCACCTCGTTATGGGATTGCAGCACGGCAACCGCGCTTTCGCGCAAGTCTTCGGCGGTGATGGTTTCCTCGGCGATCTCACGCAGGGCCACCACGGGGTTTTTGTCATTGTCGCGCTCAACCGTGATCGGGTCTCCGGCCGATATCTCGCGGGCGCGATGGGCGGCAAGCACCACCAGCTCAAAGCGGTTGGCGACTTTATCAATGCAATCTTCTACCGTAACGCGTGCCATGCGATCTGCTCCAATCAAATAGGGGACCTGAAGATTCCGCTATGTAATGATATGAGAGGCGAAATACAAGAGGATTCAGCGCTGGATCGGGGTGATTTCGGCCCTGGCAGCGGCAGGCAGCGCCGCCAGCAAGGCCTTGGCGGTTTTGCCCAGCACCGGATGCAGCCAATCCGGTGCGATTTCGGCCAGAGGCTCGAGCACAAAAGCCCGGTCCTGCAGGCGCGGGTGGGGCAGGATCAATCTATCGGGCGTTTTTTGGGATTGTGCCTGCGGTGAAAGCTCAAACCAATGTGAAAATCCGGCCCGGTCCGGGGCCACTTCATTCCCCAGTGCCAGCAGGTCCAGATCCACCACCCGCGCCGCCCAGCGCCTGGGGCGGGTGCGGCCCAGCCGGGCTTCGATATTGTGCAGTGCGGCAAGCAGGTCCTCGGCACTGAGCGTGGTCTCGATTTCAACCACGCCGTTCACATAATCCGGCCCGTTGCCCTTAGGGAAGGCAGGGGCGCTATACCATTGGCTTTGCTTGGTGATTCGAATTTTGGTCATTTCAAACAACCCCAGCGCATCATTAACCATTTCCAAAGATGTTCTGGTTGCGGATGCGAGATTTGAACCAACCGCCACATAGCCGATATGCAAAAAATGCGCAGCATTAAACCCTTGTTTATCTATCATTTGGTATTATTTCCAATTTCAACCATTGTGCGCTAGTGTATACCTCATATAACTATCCGCCCACACAAGTATTTTCTTGCCAAAAGGGGCAATTGCCTATGTTTTATCGGGACGAACGGCTGGCGCTGTTCATTGACGGTTCCAATCTTTACGCAGCAGCAAAAGCGCTGGGTTTTGATATCGACTATAAACTCCTGCGCACCGAGTTTATGCGCCGCGGCAAGCTGTTGCGGGCGTTCTATTATACTGCATTGCTGGAGAATGAGGAATATTCCCCCATTCGGCCACTGGTCGATTGGCTGAACTATAACGGCTATAATATGCGCACCAAACCGGCCAAGGAATTTACCGATTCCATGGGGCGGCGCAAGATCAAGGGCAATATGGATATCGAGCTGGCGGTGGATGCCATGGAGCTGGCCCCGCATGTTGACCATATCGTGATCTTTTCCGGCGATGGCGATTTCAGGCCGGTGGTGGAAAGCCTGCAGCGGCAAGGTGTGCGGGTTTCGGTGGTTTCGACCATCCGCTCCAGCCCGCCGATGATCGCTGACGAGCTGCGCCGCCAATGCGACAATTTCATCGAGCTGGATGAATTGCGCGATGTTGTCGGTCGCCCGGCCCGGCCCGATAGCGATATCGAGGCGTTTGAGGAATCCGAGAGCCTGTGAAGCCCGCGCTGACCATATATCTGGCCGCCCCGCGCGGGTTTTGCGCCGGGGTGGACCGGGCGATAAAAGTGGTTGAAATGGCGATTGAGAAATGGGGCGCGCCGGTTTTTGTGCGCCACGAGATCGTGCATAATAAATATGTGGTGGACGGGCTGCGCGCAAAAGGTGCGGTGTTTGTGGAAAGCCTGCGTGATTGCCCCGATGACCGCCCGGTGGTTTTTTCTGCCCATGGCGTGGCCAAATCGGTGCCCGAGGCGGCAAAACGGCGCAACATGATCTATGTGGATGCCACCTGCCCGCTGGTTACCAAGGTGCATATGGAGGCGGCGCGGCACCATCAAAACGGTCTGCAGATCATCATGATCGGCCATCAGGGCCACCCAGAAACCATCGGCACCATGGGGCAGCTGCCTGACGGAGCGGTGTTGTTGGTGGAAACCGTGGCCGATGTGGCCAGGGTGGAGGTGGAGAACCAAGAGCGCCTCGCCTATATCACCCAAACCACGCTGAGCGTGGATGATGCGGCTGAAATCATTGCCGCGCTCAAGGCCCGCTTCCCCGCCATTACCGGCCCGCGTAAAGAGGATATCTGCTATGCCACCACCAACCGGCAGGCAGCGGTGCGCGAGATTGCGCCCAAGGTGGATGCGCTGCTGGTGATCGGCGCGCCCAATTCCTCCAATTCGCGCCGCTTGGTCGAGGTTGGCCAAAAGGCGGGCTGTGCCTATGCGCAGCTTATTCAGCGCGCGGCAGAAATTGACTGGCGGGCG
>WFQA01000245.1 GCA_015487255.1 Paracoccaceae bacterium
GGCAAGGATGATATGGATATGGGGCGTTAAGACAAACCCCTCCGAAATTTGGAGCGGTGCGTGGGGACCACGCACCCTACGAATTTATATATAGCCGAATCAATTTGGTGTGGTGCATGGCTGTTTACCCCCCCAAACTCCCCATTAATTCCCGCCATTCCCCTGCGCTCATACCGCTGGTTTCCTGCGTCACCTTCTCCCCTTTAAGCATCCTGCGCAGCACCTCCATCCCCTTCCCCGAGAACTGCGCGCCGCCCAAGCGGTAATCCTCAAAGGCGCCGTAAGCCGCTGGCACCCAGTCGGCCACGATCTTGCAGATGGCGTCGGCGTAAACGCGGATCTCGTATTGGGCGTGGTTGTCAGCCCGCAGGCGGAGGAAGTGGAAGAGGTTGTGCAGGTCGACCTTCCAATACCATTGCGTATAGATATTCATCGGCAGGTTCATCCGCGCCAGTTCGCGGGCCAGGCCGTCCTGGCCTTCATCCGAAATCATCGTCTCGTAATTGTCATAACAGCGGTTGCTGTCGGTTTTCAGAATATCCAGCACCCGGGCCGCTTCCTCGCCTTCCAGCAGCTTGCCTCGGCCCTGGTTATTGACCGCCGACTGGGCGTTCAGGTGCTCAGGCGCGGGGATGTAGAACTCCCGATCCAAAATCGAATAACGGGCCGAATATTCGTTCACATTGGCGGTGCGGTGCCGGATCCATTGCCGGGCCACAAATACCGGCAGTTTGACATGCAGTTTGATCTCGCACATCTCAAACGGGGTCGAATGCCAATGTCGCATCAGATAACGGATCAGCCCCTTGTCATTGCTGACCGCCTTGGTGCCCTTACCATAGCTCACCCGGGCGGCTTGGCAGATGGCGCCATCGTCGCCCATATAATCGATCACCCGCACAAAGCCGTGGTCGAGCACCTCATGCGCGGTATAAAGATGCGGCTCCATCCCCGGCGCGGTGGCGCGCAGGGTCTCATGGCGCTGGGCGCGCTGGGCTTTAATTTCGGCTTGCTGCTCGGAGGTGATGGGCATTTGCGTTTCCTTTGCACGAAGGGATTCGCCGCCTACTATATATAGATAAAACTTCTTGGGAAACTGCTATATCCTGTAATATACGAAGGCCGGTTTTCGAAACTAAAACAGCCGGATAACATTGAACTTGCGGCCTTATGTTGCCAACCGCCCACGGCTCATATGGCGTTTGCGGCCAAAGCCTGGGCGGCGCTCCACCTCAAACCCCGCCGAGGCCAGTGCGCGCCGCACATGCCCGGCGGCGGTGTAGGTGGAAAAACTGCCGCCACCCAGGCTATGCGCCGCCACTTCGGCCATCAACGCCGCCGACCATAGCTCCGGGTTTTTGCCGGGGCTGAAACCATCAAGAAACCACGCATCCACCCGCCCTTGCCAGATCGGCAGGCTGCGGTTGGCGTCTCCCAAGATAATTTCAAGCTTGAGGTCGGGCAGGTGGAGCCTGTTTATGGGCCAGTCGGCAAGCAGCATGGCGCTTTCGCTCGCCAGTTCCGGCCAAGCCGCGTGGGCGCGCTGCATATCGGCCAAGGTGAGGGGATAGGCCTCAAAGCTGGTGAAGTGCAGCGGACCATCCGTGCCACTTTCACGCCATGCCCGCCATGCGGCCAGCATATTAAGCCCGGTGCCAAAACCCAGCTCACCAATATGAAAGCCGGGGTGAAAGCGGCCCGGCAGATCATTGCCCTGCAAAAACACATGCCGCGCCTCCGCCAGCCCGCCTGAGGCCGAGAAGTAGGGGTCGTCAAACCGTGCGCTACGCGGGCTGCCGTCATCTTGCCATATCAGGTCTGCGGTTTTAGGGTCCATCCCGGTTAGATGCAGCCACAAAAGGGAAAGCGCAATGGCAAATATCACCGTGATCGGGGGCGGGGTTTACGGGCTTTCATGCGCCTTGGCCCTGCTGGATGATGGCCATACGGTGCGGGTGCTGGAGCAAGGCCATGTGGGGCAAGGGGCCAGTGGTGGCCTGGTTGGCGCGCTCAGCCCGCATGTGCCGGAGGATTGGAACATCCGCAAGCAGTTCCAGCTTGGAGCGCTGATCAGTGCGGCGGCGCATTGGGCGCGGGTCGAGGCGCTTTCCACCCTGCCCAGCGGCTATGGGCGGGTGGGGCGCTATATGCCGCTGGATGATGCTTATGAGGCGAAAAAAGCGCGGAGCCGGATTGCCGGGGCCAAGCGGCTATGGCCTGAGGGCTTTGGCTGGCAGGTGCTGGAAAATACGCCGGGCATTGCGCCCGAAATGGCCCCGTTTGGGGTGGTGCATGAAACCCTCTCGGCCCGGATCAACCCGCGCCTGGCCTGCAAGGCGCTGGCTGAAGCCGTGCGCAAAAGCGGTGGCGAAATTTTGGAAAACCACCCGGTTATCAGGCCAAAGGGGCTGAGCATCATCGCTGCCGGGGTGGGCAGCGCGGCTTTGCTGGAGCCCTATCTGGGCGCGGATAGAATTCGTGGCGTCAAGGGGCAGGCAGCATTGCTTGATTGCGGCCTGCCCCCCGGCAGCCCGGTGATCTATGGCAACGGGGCCTATATCATCCCCCATGCCGATGGCACGGTGGCGGTGGGGGCGACCAGTGAAAACAAATATGACAATGCAAAAAGCACCGATGAAAAGCTGGATATGGTGCTGCAAAAGGCCCGCGCCATCGTGCCAAGCCTGAAATCGGCCCGGATTATCGAGCGCCATGCCGGGCTGCGCCCGCGCGCGCCCAAGCCCGAAGCCATGCTTGGCCGGCTTGATGACAGCACATTCATCGCCACGGGCGGCTTTAAAACCGGCTTTGCCAATGCCCATCTGGTCGGCAAGGCTCTGGCCGAGATGGTTGCGGGCAGGCAGCCGGATATCCCAAAGGATCTTTCCCCGACCCACCACCTGACCAAACGGGCCAAACAGCCGATGCCATGGCAATAAGCCGCTAGCTGGCCGTTTTATGACCGCCTGGTGGAATACAAAGCCATTGGCATTTTTACCGCACTTCCTTAGATTTCCGAAAATCAAAATACAGGGCAAAGCATGATCAAGAAAATCGAAACCGTCCTCAACACACGGGCCTTTGGCCATTTCATACTGGCGGTGATCCTGATCAACGCCGTTGTCCTGGGGATGCAGACCTCCAGCGGGCTGATGCAGCGTGCCGGGCCATTGCTGATCCTGATCGACATCATCTGCCTGGCGATTTTCACGGTCGAGATATTTCTGAAGCTTGTCATGCAGCGCCACCGGTTCTTTTTGAGCGGCTGGAATAATTTTGATTTTGTCATTGTTGCCATTTCGCTGCTGCCGGGGGCGAACGGGCTTTCGGTGCTGCGCGCCATGCGGATCATGCGGGTGCTGCGGGTGATCTCGGTCGTGCCCAGCCTGCGCCGGGTGGTGGATGGTTTCATCAAGGCCCTGCCGGGCATGATGTCGGTTTTTGTGCTGACGATGCTGATCTTTTATATCGCGGGCGTCATGGCCACCCAATTGTTTGGCGAGACCTTCCCGCAATGGTTTGGCACGTTGGGCGAGAGCTATTATTCGCTGTTTCAGATCATGACACTGGAAAGCTGGTCAATGGGGATCGTGCGCCCGGTGATGGAGAAATACCCCTATGCCTGGGCGTTTTTTGTGCCGTTCATTCTGATCACCACTTTTGCGGTGGTCAATCTGGTGGTTGGCCTGATCGTCACCGCGATGGAGGGCGAGCACGAGGCCAAGGACAATCAGGCCACCGATGATTTTCGAGACGAGGTCATGGCCAAGCTTGATGCGCTCGACGCCAAAATCGCGGCCATGAGCCGCAAAAGTTAAGCCGGGCTGATCAGGTGCAGTGCCTCGCCGCAGTTCAAAATATCGGCGCTGCTGAATTGTGGGACCACCCCTCCGTTCAATTAAATAGGCATGGGGCCCTAACGCCGGCGCACTGTTGGTTGCTTTTTTTTGGGTTTTGGCTGATTTGGGTTGGAACTGTAGCTATATTCCGCCAAGGCTTCATCGGGCCTTTCCGGCTGACTCTCGCGCCGCTTCATCACCCGCCATAGCAGGGCTGCGCCAATCATGATGCCAAGCCCGGTCAGCAAAAAGATCAGCCCAAAGCCCCAGAGCGAAAACCAGCTTTGGATGCGCAGGTTTGACGGGTTGCGGCTGTCATACAATATTTCAACCCGCGCTCCGATATTGTAATTGTAAGAAGAGGAGGAGAGGAAAGTCTGGCCGCTGCGCTTGATCCCGTCTGTATCGGTAAAAGCCACGGTGGGCCTGTAGCTGACGCTATTGCTGTCACTGGAGCGGTTGATATCCAGGTCAATCACGCTGCCGGTGGTGGCAATGGCATATTTGCTGAAGTCATAGCTGCTCCAGATAAACCACCCCCCAATCGAGGCAAAAAGCAGCCCGAAGGCCAGCAGAAAAATCGCAGCAAACCGTGCGCCGGATCTGGGTTTTTGTGCCATCGTCAAGCCCTTCTTTTTTATAGGTTATAGAGCGGAATATGGGAGCGGCATTAAGAAATGGTGCAACAGAGTGGATTATATCCGCTTTGGCCGCAGCAGCCATAAAACCGCCAGAAAGACCAGCCCGATAAAGGCCAGAAACCCGGCGCTGCCCCAAAGTGCAAGCCGGTTTTCCAGCCTGAAAAGCCGCGGTTCCTCGCGTGCGTAGCGCAGGATAAGGCGGCTGCCCGGCGCGCGCTCGTTGGTAAATTGCACCCCGCTTGGCTCGCCGCGCAGGGTTTGCCCGGCAAGGGTGGTGTATTCGACCAGCGGAATATAGCCGTTATCCTCGGCGACAGATTCAATGCGGGAAGAAAGCACCACCCCTCCACCAGATCGGAATTTTGCAAAAACCGCTGGCTGTTCAACGCCAGCAATCCGGCCCAGATAAAACTGCCCAGCGCCATCGCGATAACTGATCAGCGGCAAATACCGCGTGCCGGATTCGCTGTCCACCAGCGCCATATCCAGAACCAGCCCGTTTGTCGCGCGGGTATTTTCGGTGAGGGTATAGACCTGCCAGCCGGCATAACCGGCCAGGAGCAGTATCAGCAGCGCAAAAAGACGCATCAGGCGGAGAATGATATGCGGTTTTTGCTTGGCCATGCCGGAGTATAGCACGGCCCAGGTGGAGTTCAACCAGCGCTCTATCGCAGTCGACGATCCCGCGCTGCCAGCAATTTCAGCCGCAAGGCATTGATCTGGATAAAGCCGGCGGCGTCTTTCTGGTCATAGGCACCGGCGTCATCCTCGAAAGTCACATGTTCTTCGGAATAAAGCGAGTGCTCGGACCAGCGGCCGATGGTCT
Source organism: Paracoccaceae bacterium (assembly GCA_015487255.1). Taxonomy (GTDB): domain Bacteria; phylum Pseudomonadota; class Alphaproteobacteria; order Rhodobacterales; family Rhodobacteraceae; genus UBA3077. Next base: position 5,307 of record WFQA01000245.1, read on the forward strand.
GGCACATGCCCTTGTAGAGCTTCAGCCTTACTGTGCCGGTCACGTGTTTCTGGCTTTCGTCGATCAGGGCTTGCAGCATGTCGCGCTCGGGGGAATACCAAAAACCGTTATAAATCAGCTCGGCATATCTGGGCATCAACTCGTCTTTCAGATGCGCCGCGCCCCTATCGAGCGTGATGCTTTCAATGCCGCGATGGGCCTCCAGCATGATCGTGCCGCCGGGGGTTTCGTAAATACCGCGGGATTTCATGCCGACAAACCGGCCCTCCACGAGGTCCAGCCGGCCAATGCCGTGTTTGCCGCCCAGCTCATTCAGCGCGGTCAGCATTTTGGCAGGCGTTAGCGCCTTGCCGTTCAGCGCCACCGGGTCACCCTGCTTATAGCTGATCTCGATATACTCGGCCACATCGGGCGCGTCCTCGGGCGCAACCGTGCGCTGATATACATAATCGGGGGCTTCCACCGCCGGGTCTTCCAGCACCTTGCCCTCGCTTGATGTGTGCAGCAGGTTGGCATCCACACTAAAGGGCGCCTCGCCGCGTTTATCCTTGGCGATGGGTATCTGGTGCTTTTCGGCAAATTCCAGCAGCCTGGTGCGGCTGGAGAGATCCCACTCGCGCCACGGCGCGATCACCTTGATATCGGGGTTGAGCGCATAGGCGGCCAGCTCAAAACGCACCTGATCATTGCCCTTGCCGGTGGCCCCGTGCGCCACGGCATCCGCCCCGCATTCGGCCGCGATCTCGACCAGGCGTTTGGAAATCAGCGGCCGGGCAATGGAAGTGCCAAGCAGGTAAAGCCCCTCATATTGCGCATTGGCGCGAAACATCGGAAAGACAAAATCGCGCACGAATTCCTCGCGCACATCCTCGATATGGATATTTTCCGGCTTCACCCCCAGCAGCGATGCCTTTTTGCGCGCCGGCTCCAACTCCTCGCCCTGGCCAAGATCAGCGGTGAAGGTCACCACCTCGCAGCCATATTCGATCTCCAGCCATTTCAGGATGATCGAGGTATCCAGCCCGCCGGAATAGGCAAGAACAACTTTTTTGGGTGCAGACATGGGAAAGCTCCGAATGATGATTTTATGTTTTTCCCGAGGTATCGGGTTTTGCTACAGGGAGCAAGGCGATTTCAAGCTCAGCCCCACCCCGTAGCGCCGCCACATGGCGATGATCACCTCGCGCTCCTCAAGCGGAAAATCGACACCCTGCAAGCGGCCCCACTCCGCCTGCCGGGAAAACCGCGCGACAAAGCGCGGATGATCCGGCTGCAGGGCGGTGTCGCGGGTGTTCATTTCAGGCACCCAGATGCGCTCGAAGGCTTGCAGGGTTTTTATGCTGAATGGCCGGTCTATGGCGGAAAACAGCCGCTCGGTCTCTCCCAATGGCTCCTGCACCAGTTGGTCATAGGAAACCGCATGGGTGATATTGGCGCTGTCATGGCCCAAAATTCGTGCCATGCGCACAATAGATGCCCATGCCTTCTCCAGCGAAATCCCCCAGTATTTTTCCGCTGACAGCACCACATCATAGGGGTGGCGCAGCACGGTTATGTTTTGCCCCTCGGGAAAGGAATATTCCAGCACCTGCCAGTACCATTTGATCCGCTCTTCCTCGCTCAGCCCCTGCTTGCCCAGCGCCCACCAGACCCAGGGCACCCCGATCGGTTTTTGCATCCAGTGTTTTTTGCCCGGCCGGCGGAAGGTTTCCAGCACCACCGCGCGCACCGCCTTGCCGCAGCGCAGCCGGAAATCGATATCCCGGCCAAGGGCGTGGTCAGGGCGCACCAGCCCTTTCAGCCGCTCGGTTGCGTGCCATGTGCCAAAGATCTGTGCGGCGTTTTCACCGCAGGTATCAAAAACCGGGTGGTTGTTGAAAATGGACTGCACCAGCGAGGTGCCCGAACGCCCGTTGGCGATCAGGGTTATCGGGGCGTTGATATTGCGGATATTGGGCATCGGGGGCTTTCCGGGGTTTTGCGCAAGCTACACGCCGCCTCACAGGCTGGCAAGGGCGCTGGCGAGTTGATTGTTTTGACTGATCTTGCTAGGGGTTTTGCCTGCACCCTCTGTTTTCTTCCAGCAAGGCCACCGCCAGATATGTACAAGTTTTTCTCCAATGCCAGCGCGGTCGAGCTTCCGGCCCACAGGCTGGTTTTTTTTGCCGCCCCGAAAGTGGCCAGTTCCAGCATAAAGAAAATGCTGTTCGAGATTCATTTTGGAAAGCCCTACCGGGAGCGCAACCCCGATGGCAGCAAATATAAAATCCATGCGGATTTCAGCCGGACCAGACGGTTTCTGGAAATCCCGCAGGACAAATACAAAGGCTGGACAAAAATAACCCTGCTGCGCGATCCGGTTGAGCGGGTTATTTCCGCCTATGCCAACCGGGTTATTGATCTGCAAATACTGTCACACAAGCATGTCGACCCGGAGCTGATGCGCACCCTTGGTTTGCGGCTTGACCCGGATATCTCCTATTTCATGAAAAACATAGACAAATACCGGGTGCTTTCCCGGCCGATCTGGCATCATACCAACACATTCACCGAGTTTCTCGGCCATGATCTGGGCTATTTTGACCATGTTTTCAAATTTGACGAGCTGGACCGGCTGGTGGGGTTTATTTCCGCCCATACAGGCATGAATGCGGTTTTGCCCGCATCAACCAATCACTCCAAAACCAGAAAATCCCTCGCGGATATGGAGCTTGAAGCCCGCCAGAGCCTGCTCACCTATTGCGCCGGAGATTACGCCCTGCTCAAAGCGTATTATGCCCCGCCAAGGCTATAGGTTCAGCCCTGCCGCTGCAAATCCATGTGGATAATAACATCGGCTTGCGGATATTCCGCTCTGATCCCCTGTTTCAGCGCCTTGGCGATATCATGGGCGTCGGCAAGGCTTTGCGCCCCGTCCAGCTCGATATGGACCTGCACAAAAAGCATGGTTCCGGCAGTGCGGGTTTTGAGATCATGATAACCAAACAACCCCGGCCAGTTTTCAATGATTTCGGCCAGCTTATCCATGGTTTCCTTGTTGGCCGAGCGGTCCATCAGCGCATCAAACGCCGCGCCGCCAATACGAAACGCACCGTTGAGCAGAATCACCGCCGCCAGAATGGCAATGATCGAATCAAGCTGCGGAAAAGACCAGAAAGACGAGACCACCAGCGCCAGCATCGCCCCGATATTGGGGATCAGGTCCGCCACGTAATGCAGGCTGTCCGCCGCCACCACCTTTGAGCCGGTTTTTTTAACCACCCGGCGTTGCCAAAGCACCAGCGCCAGAGTAATCGTAATCGAGATCGCCATCACCATTATGCCAAATGCTTCATTTTCCAGCGGTGGCGGGGTTTCGGCAAACAGCCGCCGCACCGCGCCGTAGCCGATGGTCAGCGCCACCCCGGCCAGCAGCACCGCCTGGCCCAGCGCGGCCAGATCCTCAGCCGAGCTGTGCCCGAACCGGTGGTCGTCATCCGCCGGGCGCGCTGCATAAATAATCGCCATCAGCGCGGTCATCGAGACCAGCAGGTCAAGCGCGCTATCCGCCAAGGATGCCGCCACCGTGAGCGCCCCCGTGGCCTCCAGCGCCCAGAGCTTGAGGCCAACCAGCACCAGCGCCACCAAAACCGAAGCCACCCCGGCGGAGAGGTTCAGCTTGTGCCCGGGCTGTGCATGGTTGCTAGCCATGACGGCACCGGCGGAAATCCGCAACATCAACTTGTCGCATGGTGTTTTTAACTGTCATATTGCCGCATCACCTGTTGAATTTTGCCCCGTGAGGTGCCATTTGAGCACCAAGAAAACCAGTCCCCGCTCCCGGGGGTTTTCCTGTTTAACACTTAATGCGCCCAAGTAAAACCGGATGCCGCCACTAAAAGGCAAAATAATATGACTGAAAACTGCCCCTCCCCCACGCAGCTGGAACTGCTGAAAATGACCAGCACCATTGTTGCGGCTCATGTCGGCAATGCCCATACCCAGCCAGAAGAGATCAGCGGCCTGATTGATACTGTGTTCAACAAGCTCGCAAGCATCTCCCTGCCTGAGGGCAAGGCTGATCAGCGCCCGGAGCCTGCGGTGCCGATTGACGATTCAATCACCGATGATTTTATCATTTGCCTTGAGGATGGCCGTAAGCTGAAAATGCTCAAACGCCACCTTGGCACGGTTTATAACCTGACCCCGGATCAATACCGCGCCAAATGGGGCCTGCCCAGCCATTACCCGATGGTGGCCCCGAATTACGCCCTGAAGCGGCAGGAGCTGGCCAAAAAGATCGGCCTCGGCCACCACCGGAAGGCCA
>WFQA01000246.1 GCA_015487255.1 Paracoccaceae bacterium
ATGGTCAGCCCGGAATCGGTTTGCAGCACCTCCCAGCAATGCGGGCCATTATCATTATCGTAAAGAAAACAGATATTGCCATCAACCTCGGCCCATTTCCCGTTGACGCAAGAGCCATCCTGCGCCCGCCAGACCGAGCGGCGATTGGGCAAAAACTGCTCGGAGCCGTAATATTGCCCGTTATTGCTGAAATACATGGTTGTGCCTTGGGAGAGCGCGTCAAACGCCTCACCGTTCAGCACCTGCTGGGCCTGCGCCGTGCCGGCCCAGAAAACCGCGATAAAAAGAAGCTTTTTCATGGTGTTTCCTCGGGTTGCAGCGCGCTGAACAGGGCCGGCCCGCAGGCCACGGGGATCGGCGCGATCTCGATAACCTTTTGAATATCGTCGGTCTCGACCCCGTCAACCACCCCGACCACATAAATATCATCCCCCAGCCGCTTGTGGTTAAAACAGTTGGGCGCATTACCGGGCCAGTTAAAGCAAAAAGTCGTGCCCTGCATATACCACGTGCCTTCCTCGCAGACCACGCCCTCAACCTCTATCGTCACTTTGTTGGTGCCGCGCCGGTAGGCCTCATAAGCATAGATATTGCCGTCGATCTCATAAACCACGGTCTGCCCGGCGGTCATGTCCCGCCATTCCTCAAAGGAGATATTGGGCGCGTCAGCCAGCTGTTCTTGCAGGGTTTGCCCATAGGACATAAGCGGGAAAAATGCTATAACCGCAGTGATTTGGCCCAGCCGGTTCATCCGGCGGCGGAGGGCAGCGACACCAGGCCAACCTCGCAATAAAGCGGGGTTTGGGTGATTTCGGAAATTCTCTCGATATTGCCGCGCCGCTCGCCATCTATCACCAGCTCGGAGATATACTCGCCCTCATAATCCACCCAGACCGCGCAAACCGAGCCGGAGCGGTTCCAGTCAAAACAAATGGTATCCGCCTCGGCGCGCCATGTGCCGATGTCACAATTGATCTGGCCGTCTGGGCCGGGCGTGACCCACTCGATAACAATCCGGTTGGTGCCGGGGCGGTAATATTCGCGGTAAAGATCAACGCCCTGGTTATTGTAGGTGATGGTATTGCCATCGGTCATGGCGCGAAAATCCTCCTCGGTCATCAGAGTGCCGAGGCTCATTTTCTTGGCCAGCGTGGCGTTGCTATCCTGGGCCAAGGCGGCGGGGGCAAAGGCGGCTGGGGCAAGCAGGCTCAGGGCCAAGGCGATACGTAGCATCAGAATCAATCTCCAAGGTTATTGTGCCATAACAGCAAATCAAAACGGGATTTGGCAAGGGTTAGCTTGGCGCTGGGCGAAATAGCGCTGCTTTGGGTCGTATTTCCGCTTGGGGTTGGCGGGCAAAAAACCTATGCTGAGGCGGATATCGCGGAGGAAGAAATGACAAAGATCGGCAAGGCGTGGAAATCCGGCAAGGGAAAGGGGCGCAACCGGCCCAAGGGGCGGCAGCTGGATGACGCCGCGCTGGCGGAGATTGTAAATTTGCTGGATGGTCAAGCGCTTGAGCGGGATAAGCTCATCGAATACCTTCACTTGATTCAAGACGGGTTTGGCGGGTTGAGCCAGGATCATATCCGGGCTTTGGCCGAGCTGCTGGGGCTGACGCAGGCAGAGATCTTTGAGGTGGCAAGCTTTTATGCCCATTTTGATCTGCTGGCAGAAGGCGAAATTCCACCGCCGCTGACGCTGTGGGTCTGCTCGTCACTTTCTTGTGAGATGGTCGGGGCCGGGGCGCTATATGAGGAATTATCGTTGCGCCACCCGCAATTGAGGGTGCTGCGCGCGCCGTGCATGGGCCGGTGTGATGCCGCGCCGGTGGTGGCGGTTGGGCATAATCATGTGGGGCGGGCAGATGCCAAGCGGGTATTGGCAGCGGTGGAAATGCCGCTGGCATTGCCGGATTATGAGGCTTTTGAAGCCTACCGCGATGATGGCGGCTACCGGGTGCTGGAAGCCCTGCGCGGTGGCGATAAAACCCCGGATGAGGTGCAGGAGATGATCCTGCAATCGGGGCTGCGCGGCATGGGCGGGGCGGGGTTCCCCTCCGGGAAGA
>WFQA01000247.1 GCA_015487255.1 Paracoccaceae bacterium
AACGGCGAGGAGCGCTGCATTGCCTGCAAGCTGTGCGAGGCGATCTGCCCGGCGCAGGCGATTACCATTGATGCGGAACCACGCGAGGATGGCTCGCGGCGCACCACGCGCTATGACATCGACATGACCAAATGCATTTTCTGCGGGTTTTGCCAGGAGGCCTGCCCGGTGGATGCGATTGTCGAAGGGCCGAATTTTGAATATGCCACCGAGACCCGCGAGGAGCTTTTTTACGACAAGGAGAAGCTCCTGGAAAACGGCGCCCGCTGGGAGGCGGAAATCGCGATGAATATCCAGCTGGATGCCCCCTATCGCTAGGGAAATGAAAGGAATAATAAGATGGTCATAGCGACCCTTGCTTTTTATCTGTTTTCTGCCGTGGCGGTGGTGTCGGGGCTGATGGTGGTGCTGTCACGCAACCCGGTGCATTCGGTGCTGTGGCTGATTCTGACCTTTTTCAGCGCGGCGGGGCTGTTTGTGCTGCTCGGGGCCGAGTTTGTGGCGATGCTTTTGGTCATTGTTTATGTCGGCGCGGTGATGGTTTTGTTTTTGTTTGTGGTGATGATGCTGGATGTGGATTTTGCCGAGCTTAAATCGGGCATGAGCAAATATGTGCGCATCGGCAGCCTGATCGGGCTGGTGATACTGGTGGAGCTGGTGATCGCCACCAGCGCCTGGGTGGTGGCCGAAAGCGCGCCGGATATGCGCGCGGCGATCACCCCCGCGCTTGAGGATGTGGAAAACACCGTGGCGCTCGGGCAAATCCTTTATACGCAATATGTCTACCTGTTTCAGGCGGCGGGGATCATTTTGCTGGTGGCGATGATTGGCGCGATTGTGCTGACCATGCGGCACAGAAAAGATGTGAAGCGGCAAAGCATTGTTGGACAGATCTACCGCGACGCGGATAAGGCTGTTGAAATGAGAGACGTAAAACCGGGGCAGGGGCTATGAGCATAGGAATAGAACACTACCTCACCGTGGCAGCGATGCTGTTTGTGATCGGGATTTTCGGTATTTTCCTCAACCGGAAAAACATCATTGTCATTCTGATGTCGATCGAGCTGATCCTGCTGGCGGTCAATATCAACATGGTGGCGTTTTCCAGCTTTTTGGGTGACCTCGCCGGGCAGGTTTTTGCGCTGTTCATCCTGACCGTTGCGGCGGCAGAGGCGGCGATTGGCCTGGCGATACTGGTGGTTTTCTACCGCAACCGTGGCTCGATCGATGTGCAAGACGCCAATGTGATGAAGGGGTAGAGACATGCCAACAATAATCCTGTTTGCCCCGCTGATTGGCGCGCTGCTTGCCGGCTTTGGCTGGCGAATTTTCGGCGAAAAGGGCGCGCTATATATCAGCACCGGCCTGTTGATACTGGCGGCGTTTCTAAGCTGGATCGTGTTTTTCCAGAGCTATGAAACCCCCGAGACCATCACCATAATGCGCTGGGTCGAGAGCGGCTCTTTTGCCGCTGACTGGGCCATCCGCATGGATAGGCTGACCCAGATCATGCTGGTGGTGGTGACCACGGTTTCGGCATTGGTGCATGTTTACTCGCTTTCTTACATGAACGATGACCCGCAGTGGAAAGAGGGCGAAAGCTACAAGCCGCGCTTCTTTGCCTATCTTTCGTTTTTCACCTTTGCCATGCTGATGCTGGTGACCTCCGATAACCTGTTGCAGATGTTCTTTGGCTGGGAGGGTGTGGGCGTGGCCTCATACCTGCTGATTGGTTTTTACTACCGCAAGCCCAGTGCCAATGCGGCGGCGATGAAGGCGTTTATTGTTAACCGGATTGGTGATTTTGGCTTTGCGCTGGGGATTTTCGGTATTTTTTACATGACCGACAGCATCAGCTTCGAGGTGATCTTTACCAGTGGCGCGGCGCTCTCGGTGGAAAGTTTTCGCTTTCTGGGCATGGAGCTGAACGCGGCCGAGATACTGACATTTTTACTGTTTATCGGTGCGATGGGTAAATCAGCGCAGCTATTCCTGCACACATGGCTGCCCGATGCGATGGAAGGCCCAACCCCGGTTTCGGCCCTGATTCATGCCGCGACCATGGTGACGGCGGGTGTGTTTCTGGTGGCGCGGATGTCGCCGGTATTTGAGTATGCGCCGGGCACGATGGGCTTTGTGGTGATCATCGGGGCCAGCACCGCTTTTGTGGCGGCGACCATTGCGCTGGTGCAAAATGATATCAAACGGGTGATTGCCTATTCGACCATGAGCCAGCTTGGCTATATGTTTGTTGCCGCCGGGGTCGGGGCTTATCAGGTGGCGATGTTCCATCTGTTTACCCACGCGTTTTTCAAGGCGCTGCTGTTTCTCGGGGCCGGGTCGGTGATCACCGCCATGCACCATGAGCAGGATATGCGCAATTATGGCGGGCTGCGCAAGAAAATCCCCAAAACCTATTGGGCGATGATGATCGGCACGCTGGCCATTACCGGGGTGGGCATTCCGCTTACTTATATCGGTTTTGCCGGGTTCTTCTCCAAGGATGCGATTATCGAGAGCGCCTTTGCCGCGGGCAGCGCGGTTGGGGATTATGCCTTCTGGATGCTGGTCATCGCTGCGGCCATGACCGCGTTTTATAGCTGGCGGCTGATGTTTATGACCTTCTTTGGTGCCCCCAAAGGGGATAAGCACACCCATGACCACGCCCATGAATCCCCGGCTTTGATGCTGGTGCCGCTGGCCGTGCTGGCCTTTGGCGCGGTGTTTTCGGGCTTCCTTGGCTATAGTTATTTCTTTGGCGATGGCATGCTGGCATGGTTTGGCGAGGCGGTTTATATCAACGAAGAAACCAATACCGTGATCGAGGATGCCCACAAGGTGGCGACATGGGTGCGGTTCTCGCCCTTTATCGCCATGCTGCTCGGCACAGCCACCGCCTGGCTGCTTTATGTCAAAAAACCGCAGCTTCCGGCGGCGCTGGCCAGGCGCAACCCGGGGCTATACCGGTTCCTGCTCAACAAATGGTATTTTGACGAGCTGTTTGATTTCCTCTTTGTCAAACCGGCGCTGAAACTGGGTAATTTCCTGTGGAAATCCGGTGATGGCAAGGTGATTGATGGCGGGCTGAACGGGCTGGCGATGGGGGTTATTCCCTGGCTCACCCGCCTCGCCGGGCGCTGGCAATCGGGCTATGTTTTCACTTACGCACTGGCGATGATTCTTGGGGTTGGCGGCCTGATCACCTGGTTTATGTTTACACGCGGGATACTCTAAATGGATAACCTACTCACTCTGGTAACGTTTTTTCCCATGGCGGGGGCTGCGGTGCTGCTGGTCGCTCTGCGTGGTGATGATGATCTGGCGGTGCTCAATGCCAAGCGTGTGGCGCTGGGGGTGACGATTGTTACCTTTCTGGCCAGCCTTGCCATCCTGTTTCAGTTTGACCCGGCCAATACCGACTTTCAGATGGTGGAAGAGGCAAAATGGATCGGCGGGTTGAATTACAAAATGGGGGTTGATGGCATTTCGATCCTGTTTGTGATGCTGACCACCCTGCTGATGCCGATCGTGATTGGCGCAAGCTGGAACGTGGATAAACGGGTCAAGGAATATATGGTGGCGTTTCTGGTGCTGGAGACCCTGATGATCGGGGTGTTTTTGTCGCTCGATCTGCTGCTGTTTTATGTTTTCTTCGAGGCCGGGCTTATTCCGATGTTCCTGATCATCGGTATTTGGGGTGGCAAGGATCGCGTCTATGCCTCGTTCAAGTTTTTCCTCTACACGCTGCTTGGCTCGGTTCTGATGCTGATCGCGATGATCGCCATGTGGTATGATGCCGGCACCACCGATATCCCGACCCTGCTGAAACACGAGTTCAGCTCCGGCACGATCAGCATTCTGGGCTGGCAGATCATCGGCGGGGCGCAAACCCTGATGTGGCTGGCTTTCTTTGCCAGTTTCGCGGTGAAGCTGCCGATGTGGCCCCTGCACACCTGGCTGCCGGATGCCCATGTGCAGGCCCCGACGGCGGGGTCTATTGTGCTGGCGGCGATATTGCTCAAGCTGGGCGGCTACGGGTTTTTGCGCTTTAGCCTGCCGATGTTTCCGGTCGCCAGTTTCCAGATGCAGGAATTTGTGTTTTGGCTGTCGGTGATTGCCATCATCTATACCTCATTGGTGGCGCTGGTGCAGACCGATATGAAAAAGCTGATCGCCTATTCCTCGGTGGCGCATATGGGGTTTGTCACCATCGGGATATTCAGCTTCAATAAACAGGGGCTTGATGGCGCGATTTTCCAGATGATCAGCCACGGGTTTATCTCGGGGGCGCTGTTTTTGGGGGTCGGGGTGATTTATGACCGTATGCATACCCGCGAGATCGAGGCTTATGGCGGGCTGGCCATTCGCATGCCGGTCTATGCGCTGGTGTTCATGCTGTTTACGCTGGGCAATGTCGGCCTGCCGGGCACCTCGGGCTTTGTTGGCGAGTTTTTGACCCTGACCGGGGCGTTTCAGGCCAATACCTGGGCGGCGGCGGGGGCAACCACCGGGGTTATCCTTTCGGCGGGCTATGCGCTGTGGCTTTACCGCCGGGTGGCGTTTGGTGATCTGATCAAGCAGAGCCTGCAACAGATCAAGGATGTATCAACGCGCGAGCGGCTGCTATTTGCGCCGCTGATCATTGCCACCATCCTGTTTGGTGTGGCCCCAAACCTGCTGCTTGATATTATCGGGCCAAGCGTGGATGCGCTGATTTCCAATTTCAATGAAGCAACCGCAGGGCTGGCCGAGGCCGCCACTGCGCTTGGCAACTAGGCGGATGAGACGATGATTGGCAATGATATAAACCTTATTCTGCCCGAGCTGGTGCTTGTTGGCTTTGCCATGGCCGTGCTGATGTGGGGCGTGTTTGCCAAGCGCGAGATCGGGGCGCAGGCGCTGTGGCTGGTCTCGCTACTGTTCATCGGTATCGGCGCATGGATCGCGCTGACCGGCTGGGGCAGTGACACCGCTTTTGGCGGCATGTTCGTCTCTGACGGGTTTTCGCGCTTTGCCAAGGTTACCATGCTGTGGTCGGGGGCGGCGGTTTTGCTGCTGTCAAAAGAGTATCTGGCGCGGGCGAGGTTGCTGAAATTCGAGTTTCCGGTGCTGGTGGCGCTGGCGATGGTGGGCATGATGATGATGGTCTCGGCCGGTGATCTGATCGCGCTTTACATGGGGCTGGAATTGCAGGCGCTGTCGCTTTATGTGATCGCCGCCTTTAACCGGGATTCGCTGCGCTCCTCTGAAGCGGGGCTGAAATATTTTGTGCTCGGGGCGATTTCCTCGGGCTTGCTGCTTTACGGGGC